>JAICWY010000039.1 GCA_025934645.1 Vulcanimicrobiia bacterium | reverse complement strand
TCCGTACATCGTCGTGTTCCTGAACAAGTGCGACATGGTCGACGACGAAGAGCTGCTCGAGCTCGTCGAGATGGAAGTCCGCGAACTGCTCAGCCAGTACGAGTTCCCGGGCGACGACACGCCGATCATCCGCGGTTCGGCGCTCAAGGCGCTCAACAGCTCCGGCAAGCGCGGCGACCCGGATGCGGACCCGATCTTCAAGCTCATGGACACGGTTGATGCGTACATCCCGGATCCGCAGCGCGAAGTCGACAAACCGTTCCTCATGCCGATCGAAGACGTCTTCACGATCACCGGCCGCGGCACGGTCGGCACGGGCCGCGTCGAGCGCGGTCAGGTGAAGGTCGGCGAAGAAATCGAGATCGTCGGTCTGCAGGAAGCGACGCGCAAGTCGACCGTCACCGGCATCGAAATGTTCCGCAAGCTGCTCGACATCGGCATCGCCGGCGACAACATCGGCGTGCTGCTGCGCGGCATCGACCGTAACGACATCGAGCGCGGCCAAGTGCTGGCCAAGCCCGGTTCGATCAAACCGCACAAGAAGTTCAAAGCCGAAGTGTACGTCCTCTCGAAAGAAGAGGGCGGACGCCACACGCCGTTCTTCGCCAACTACCGTCCCCAGTTTTACTTCCGTACCACGGACGTGACGGGCACGATCCAACTGCCGGAAGGCGTTGAAATGGTCATGCCGGGCGACAACGTAGCGATGGACGTGGAACTGATCACGCCGATCGCGTGCGAAGAAGGCCTGCGTTTTGCAATCCGTGAAGGCGGCCGCACCGTCGGCGCCGGCGTTGTGACGGCGGTTTCCGAGTAATCATGGCCAAGCAGAAGATTCGCATCCGCCTCAAGGCGTACGATCACAAAGTCCTGGACCAATCGGCGGAGCGGATCGTCGAGACCGCAAAGCGCACGGGCGCGTTCGTCAGCGGACCGGTTCCGCTGCCGACCGAGATCAACCGGTTCTGCGTGAACCGTTCGCCGCACGTCGACAAGAAGTCGCGCGAGCACTTCGAGATGCGCACGCACAAGCGGCTCATCGACATTCTGCAAGCCTCGCCGAAGACCATGGATGCACTTATGCACCTGGATCTCCCCGCCGGCGTGGACATCGAACTCAAGGCCTAACCAGGCCGGTTACGCAAAAGAAAAAGGAGCGCGGGGTACCGCGCTCCTTTCTGTTTTCTGCATGATGCTATTTGACTACAACGGTTCCCATCATGCCGAACTCGTCATGGAATAAGCACACGTACGTATAGGTGCCCGGACGCGTAAACGTGAGACTGTAGCTGGCACCGGGATTCAGTACGCCCGAGTTCGTTACTTGCGTTCCGTCGTACGTGCTCCCACCTATCGGCGGCGTAAACGGATCGCCGGGAAGCGGCGGAAGCGGCTGTCCCGCGACGGGGAACGTCACTGTGTGCGGCTCGTTGTTGCTCAGGTTCGTCCACGTGAGCGTCGTACCGGCGCGTATCGTGACGCTCGTCAAATTCAGGCGGTCGCCGTTCAAGAACCGCAAAACCGTGGCTTGGCTGGGCGTTGCGCTCGGGCCGCCCGGCGCCGTGCCGGCGGCAATGTGCGTGCTGCCCTGCGCGTACGGAATTTGTTTTACGGCCGTCATCGCGTCGCTGAGGATCGCGTTAAGATCGGCGTTGCCGGTGCCGGTGTAGAAACCTTGAGGATTCGGCAACGGTGTGCCGCGCGGCTGCACGACCACTTGCCCCGTCATCTCGGGCGGGTGTAGGAAGCATTGATACGTGTACGTTCCGGCCTTTGTGAACGTTATCGAATACGTTTGTCCCGGCGGCAGAATTCCGGAACTCAGGAACTGCGTTCCATCGTACGTGTTGCCGCCTTGTGGAACGGTGGGGTCACCCGGCGGTGCGGCGTTGTTGCCCAAAAACGTGATCGTGTGCACCTCTCCCGCTACCGTCCACGTCACGGTGTCGCCTTCATCTATCGTGATGGTAGGCGGAAGAAAGGCGAGCGCTTGCAGCGCGCCGCCTTGGCGTGCGCCTCCGGCCTGCAGTTGCCATGCGACGCCCGCAGAATGCACCGCCGGGTCTGCCGCGATGCCTCCCGTGTTATTGGAGGCCGGCAAGGTGGGGATCTGCGTTCCCGATCCGCCGCCGCCGCCGCAACCCGCGGTGATTACGAGCGCGGCTACGGCCGTAAGGCAAATTGAATATCGAATGCTCGACGCTATGCTCATCAAAGACTCTCCTTAGCACAGAGCGTAGCACCGGGGACATCCGCTCGCGTTGACCCGGAGAGCCTAGATCGAAAGGCCTTGCCTGCTCGAGCGCGGCACGTTCAATTCCACCGCGACGTGATTTCCGTAGCCGGGTATCCGCTCCGCCCGCACGTCCCGCGCGAGAAGCGCGATGATATATAATCCACGTCCGGACTCGCTGAGCGGATCGACCGGAAGCGATGGATTGCGGATGAAGCCGCGGCCGCGATCGGTGACGTGCAGCACCGGATACTCCGAGGTCCACGAAAGCTGCACGTCGATCGGCCCGGGCGCATGCCGCACGACGTTGCCGATGAGTTCTCCAAAAATCAGTTCCGCGGCTTCCAGATCGACGTCCGAACCCGCATACTGGCGCAGATGCGCGACGAACTGCCAGCGCGCCTCGTGGGCCGCCTGCGCATTGTCGGCGTCGAACCACCACTGCGTCGTTTCGCGGAATGAAAGCGTGAGCACCGCGCTATCGTCCTGCGCGTCCATCGGCAGACATGCATCGCAGATAAATTGCGCCGGATTGCGCACGTGCAGCACCGCGTCGGACAACGCGACTTCCTGCAAGCGTTGCTCGCCGAAGGCGATATCACGCGTGGCTTCCGTCAAACCGTCGGTGTACAGCATGAGCAGATCGGCGCCATCCAGCGAAACGGCACGCGACTCTTCGCGCGCAGCGTCGCGCAGTCCGATCGGCAATCCGTCCGAGCGCAGTTCGTGCAAGCTACCGTTGGCGCGAAGCAGCGGCGGCGGATGGCCGGCCGTCGCGTAACGCAAAGTTTGGCGCGCGGGGTCGATGATGCCGATGAACGCCGTGGCGATCGCGTGTGAATCTTCGGTGCGCAGCTGCGCGTCGAGGGCGTCGAGAATGCGCGCCGGATCCGTTTCGTAGATCGCAGCCATTGCCATGCCTTGGCGCAGTTTGCCCATTAGACCGGCGGCTTGCAATCCGCGGCCCGTGACGTCGCCCACGCTCACGGCTATGGAACCGTCGCTCAATTTGCGTGCATCGTACCAGTCGCCGCCGACGTCCGCCTCGCGTGTGCTGGCACGGTACTCCGCCGAAAAGCGCAGATATGCGTCGCCGGGTAATGCCGCCGCATCCGGCAGCAGTGCTTGTTGCAGCGATTGCGCGATCCGCCGTTCGCGCTCGAGCGTGCGCGCGTGATCCATGGCGATGGAGAGACGGCGGCCGATGTCTTCGAATACCGGCAGATCGTGCTCGCCGTAGGCGCGCGAATCGCCGCACTTATAAACGATGAGCGCGCCGAAGAGATCGGAGCGTGATTGCAGCGGCACGGTGATCGCGGAACGGATGTCGAGCGCGCGTATGTCGGGCGCCAAATACTCCCACATGCCGGCGAGCACCGCTTCCAGGGAGACGCTCTTGTGCAAAATCGGGCGCGCCCCGTTCAATATTTCGATAGCCGTTTCTTCCGCATCGGGCCGCAGCGTACGTTCGCCGATCATCCGCCGCGCGATTGGACGCAGCTGCGGATCGCGGTGCGCACCAGCAACGGTACGTACGCGTTCGCCGTTTTCGATCAGCACCACGTATGCCAGATCCGCCATGGACTTGGTGACGTATTCCGCCAACCGCGCGTACGTGCTCTGCATGTCTAAGGATTCGAAGATGATGCTGCTGGCGCGGGCAATGAATTCGAGATCCGCCGAACGCCGGCGTTCTTCGCCGAACGCTTGCGCCGTTTGCAGGGCGTCCGCCGCCCGTTCCGCGACCATCTCTGCGACTTCCAAATCGTCGTGCGCGAATGCGCGGCCCGACTCGGAGCTTACAAGCGCGAGCGCGCCTCGCACGTCGCCCGAGCCGGCGATCGGAACGATCAGCGCCCCTTGCATTTGGAGAAGTTGCAGCAGTTCGATCGTTTGCGCGTCCTGCGGCAGGCGCGCTTGCGCCTTGAGCGCATCGATGCTCGGAATCAATACGGGGCGGTTGCGGCGGATAGCGGATTCGACCGGCCCGGCATTGAGCGGCGAATAGCGTTCGCGGAGCGCTTCGGCTTCGCGGACGCGCTGCGCGTCGCGGTGAGCGATCGCGACCGTCTTGTACTCGCCGCCGGGCGTTTTTAAAACGATGAAACACCAGTCGGCGACCCGGCGCACCGCAAGGCGCGCGAGTTCGCTACAGATCGTCGGCGTGTCGTACGACGACGCAAGCGAAGCGGCGGCTTCCAAAACGAAGCGGAGATTCGCGTTGGCGCGCTTCTGAGCATCGATGTCGGTTGCGGTGCCGACCCATTGGGAGATGGCGTCGTGCATATCGCGTACGGGCATGGCGCGCGCGAGAAACCAGCGGTACGTTCCGTCGATGGCGTTCCGCAGGCGGTACTCGATTTCAAACACGGCCCCTGTTTCGAGCGATTCGCGCCATCGCGCCCACGTTTCGGCGGCGTCGTCGGGATGGACCACATCCTTCGATCCCGTGGCGGAGAGTTGCTCGACGCCGATCCCGGTGTATTCGAGCCAAGTGCGGTTGAAATAATCGATCTTGCCGTCGGGAGAGGCGATCCACACCATTTGCGGCATCGCTTCGGCGATACGCTCGGTATAAGGCGCAATGCCGACCGTCGTGCCGGCGAATCCGGTAATTGCGCCCGACGCGTCGGTGACCGGCTCGAGCAGCGTGCGCAAAAGAGCTGTCGCGTTGTGCGCGATCGCACGGTAACGGATGTCGAGCCCCGCACCGTGCTTGACGGCCTCGCGCCATGCCGTTCGGACTCGCTGATCGTCATCGGGATGCACCGTCGAGAACCAGCCGTCGCCGCGCGCGGCATCGTCATCGACTCCGGTGATCTCGCACCAGCGCGGCGTGACGAACGTAATTGCGCCATCACGGCCGGCTTCGAATAAGCCGATCGCGGCGTGCGAGGCAACGCGAGCAAGCCGCTCATCGTGAAGCGGCTGCGGCGACCCCGCCGGACTCCCAAGGGCCATCTCTACCGTCTACCCACCTCGCTGCATGGATACGCCTGGTCGCCCGGCGAAAGTGCTTGTATGGCGATTCCGCTTCTCGACTCCCGCAAAAGAACGTTCTCCGGAACGCGGCGGCGCATCTTTCAACTTTTGGTCGACATGGGTACTTCGAACGATGTCGTATGGCCGTTTCCCGCGCAGCCGTTCATGCGCTCGCCCGGCCCGCTGATGCCCGGGAAAACCGAAGAATGGCACAATGGATTCCACGCGGTGCTCGAAGAGGTCGTTCCCGAAGAGCGGATCGTCTGGCGGGTCCAGAACGAGGGGATAGACGGCACGCACGGCTTCTATCTGAGCGGCGACGGCAAACAGACGACGCTCGAACACCGCGTCGAGGGGACGCTCTCGGAAACCGAAGGCCGGCTGCTGTGGCGCCGCTTGGAAGACGCCAACGAGCGCTCCACCGAAGCGCTCTTCGATAAAATCGCCCGAGTTTTGAAACGCTGACATCATGACAATCGCCGGACACAAACACGCGGCGCCGCCGGGCGCCGTCGATCTTTTAAACATCGACGCGCTCTATAGCGAAGAAGAACGCATGATCCGCGATACGGTTCGCGCGTTCGTGCGCGATCGCGTGTTGCCGAATATCGCCGAATGGTTCGAAGAAGGCCTTTTGCCGCGCGAACTGGGCACCGAGCTCGGAAGATTGGGCCTGCTCGGAATGCATCTGCACGGGTACGGCTGTCCGGGCGCGAGTGCCGTCGCGTACGGCATCGCGTGCATGGAACTCGAAGCGGGCGATTCGGGCGTGCGCAGCTTTGCCTCCGTGCAAGGATCGCTCGCGATGTTCGCGATTCACCGCTGGGCGAGTGAAGAGCAAAAGCAGTTGTGGCTGCCTCGGATGGCGCGTGGTGAAGCATTGGGGTGCTTCGGTCTTACCGAACCGGATTTCGGAAGCAATCCCGGCGATATGCGCACGCATGCGCGGCGCGACGGCAGCGATTGGATCATCACCGGCACGAAGATGTGGATTACCAACGGCGGCATCGCCGACGTTGCGGTGATCTGGGCGCAGACCGATGAGGGGATCCGTGGTTTTGCGGTTCCCACGACCGCGAAGGGCTTTTCGGCGCATGGAATCGAGCGCAAACTCTCGCTACGCGCGTCGGTGACCTCGGAACTGGTGCTCGACAACTGCCGCGTGCCGGCGGAATGCGCGTTTCCGGAGGTGCGCGGTTTGCGTGGCCCGCTGGCGTGCTTAAACGAGGCGCGCTACGGCATCATTTGGGGCACGATGGGGGCCGCGCGCGCGTGTTACGAGACTGCGCTCGACTACGCGAAGCACCGCGTGCAGTTCGATCGTCCGATCGCGGGCTATCAAATTACGCAAGAGAAGCTCGTCAACATGCTGCTGGAGCTCAACAAAGGCACGCTGCTCGCGCTGCACATCGGCCGCATGAAAGACGAAGGGCGCGCGCATCCCACGCACGTCAGTTTCGGAAAACTCAACAACGTGCGTGAAGCGTTGAAGATTGCGCGCGAAGCCCGGACGATTCTGGGCGCAAACGGCGTGACGCTGGAATATCCGGTGATCCGCCACATGAACAATCTCGAATCCGTCCTTACTTACGAAGGCACGAGCGAGGTCCACACGCTTATTCTCGGGCAGCATATCACCGGCGAGAACGCCTTCATGTGAGATCCCGCCACTGCGTTCGTGCATCGCGCGAGGCGAGCGATCGTTACCTCCATTTCATCTCTTCGTACTTCGTCTACTGTCGTCTGCGCACATACGCATTGAATCAGTGAGCGATGGGGTACAGGATGAAAGGTTTGCGTTTTTCTTAGGAGATGTACGTGACGCGCGATTTGCTCGAAACCGGCGAATCACTGCCGCCCGCAGACGACGCGGCGACTTTGAAACGCGACGCGGAGATGGCCGATCTGCACATCCGCGAAGGCCGGTTTCAACGCTGGCTGGCGCTGGCTGCGGGCTTATCGAGCGTTCTCAGCGGCCTCGAGGTGAGCTACGAACACTACAAAGGCAGCTATAGCCGCCCGGTGATGTACACGCCGGTCATTTTGAGCGGCACCTTGGCATTAGCCGGAGTTGCCGGATTTTTTAGCCGCCGATCGGCGAACACATTGCTGCCGGCAGTGTCGGCTATAACCCTGGCCGATAGCGTGATAGGGTTTTATTTTCACGTCCAAGGCATTCGAAGGAAGCCGGGCGGCTGGCGTTTGCCGGTCGTAAACATCGTGATGGGGCCGCCCATCTTCGCGCCGCTGCTGTTCGGCACGAGCGCGTATCTCGGGTTGGTCGCGTCATTCTTGCGCCGCGGCGACGACGGCGGCGACGTCGTTCCCCGCTCTGCTTCCAAAGCGCACTGGGCAGCATCGCTTTCCGGAATGCACGAAACCATCGATGCCGGGCAAGATCTTCGCGAAGGCCGTTTCCAGCAGCATATGGTCGCGGCAACGATACTCGCGTCGTTCCTGAGCGGTTTCGAAGCGGCGTACTCTCACTACAAAAACAATTTTCGCTACGGCGTGCAATGGACGCCGCTGATCGTCTCGCCGATGCTGATGGCCGCGGGCGTTGCGGCGCTCAAGAGCAAGCGTGCCGCGCACACCGTGTTGCCCGCCGTTTCTGCGCTCGCGATGCTCAACGGCAGCATCGGTTTCGGCTATCACGTGCGCGGCATATTCCGCCGGCCGGGCGGCTCGAAAAAACTTCTGTACAACATCATTTACGGACCGCCGGTTTTTGCGCCGCTGCTTTTCGCCGCGAGCGGTTTCCTCGGCGTGCTCGCCAGCCTGCTGCGACGGGAGGAGTAACCGGTGGAAGCGCAACGCACAGACGACGATCCGCGGCCGATCGATCCGAACACCGGAAAACCCATCGGTCCCCTCGCGCAGCCGGGTTATTACCAGGGCTATCGCACGCTGGATCAACGCAAATTCTGGGATGCCAAGACGCGCGAGGTCGTGCTGGAGCGCGTCCACAAGGTGCCGCAGTTCCGGTATTTCGACGATCGGCAGGCGGCGCTCCTAACAGCGATTTGCGAGCGTGTGCTGCCGCAAGCCGATCGCGACGCCGATCATAAAATTCCGATTGCGCCGCAGATCGACAAGCGGCTGTACGAAGACCGGCACGATGGCTACCGTTACGAGGAGATGCCGCCCGACCGCGAAGCGTTTCCGATGGCGCTGCGCGCGATCGACGACATGGCGCAGGCCCATTACGGGCGCGGGTTTTTGGAACTGCGCATGAGCGAACAGGACGAGCTGCTTCGATCGCTGCACGACGGCAAGCCGATCGCCGGGCACGACGTGTGGGAGCGCATGCCGCCGCACCGTTTCTGGCTGCTGCTCGTGCAAGATTGCGCGGAAGCGTATTACGCGCACCCGTGGGCGTGGGACGAGATCGGCTTCGGCGGCCCCGCCTATCCGCGCGCGTACATGCGGTTAGAGCGCGGCGAGCCCGAGCCGTGGGAGAAAGAGGAGAAGCGCTACGAATGGGCGCCGCCGCCCGGCTCGCAATCCGGCCGCTATGAACCGGTCGGAGGGCAATCGGAACATCACGCGACGCCGGGTCAAGGAGGAACGCATTGAAGAACTCGCCGCTGCTGGGAAAATTTCGCAAACCCGACGGTGAACCGCACATGCTCGGGGCGATGCAACGCCTCACCGGGTCCATGCGCAAATATTCCGAACAGGACGAAGTCGATTACGTCGTCGTCGGCGTCGGAGCAGGCGGCGGCGTGCTTACGCAACGCCTTTCGCGCGCCGGTTTTCGCGTGGTCGCATTCGACGCAGGGCCATTCTGGGACACCGAACGCGACTGGGTGAGTGACGAGTCCGGCTCGCACAAACTGTATTGGACGCAAAAGCGCGTCACCGGCGGAACGCATCCGCTCGCGTTCGGTTCGAACAACAGCGGACAAGGCGTGGGCGGAAGTACCGTGCACTGGGCGTCATTTACGCCGCGGCTTCATCCTTCGGATTTTCAAATCCATACGCTCGACGGCGTCGGCGTCGATTGGCCGATTTCGTATAGCGATCTCAAACCGTATTACGAACTCATGGAACTGGAATTGCCGGTGTCCGGACCGGCATATTTTCCGTGGGGAGATCCGCACGGCTACGCCTTCGGCCCGCATCCTATGGGCGGCGTGGGCAATGCGCTCATCAAAGGCTGTACCAATCTCGGTATCGAGGTGTCCGCGGGCGGACCGGTGGCAATTCTCGAAGGCTCGCGCGCCGATCGTCCGCACTGCATCTATCGCGGCTTCTGTATTCAAGGCTGCAAGGTGGGCGCGAAAGCGAGCACGCTGATCACACACGTTCCGGACGCGATCCGCAGTGGCGCGGAGATCCGGGCGAACTGTATGGTTGCCCGCGTGAATCTCGGACGAGACGGGCGTGTGAGGGGCGTCACGTACTTCGATGAAGAGGGACGCGAGCATACGCAAAAGGCGCGCGCAGTCGTGATTTCCGGTTACTCGATCGAGACGCCGCGGCTGCTGCTCAACTCGGCATGTCCCGGCTTTGAAAACGGTTTGGCGAACTCCAGCGACTGCGTCGGGCGCTATCTGATGGCGCAAGCCGGCAATGTCGTTCTTGGCCGCTTTGGCGAGCCGGTGCGCATGTATAAGGCGCCGCCCGCGCACGCGCTCACCGAAGCGTTCTACGAAACGGATCCCAAGCGCGATTTCGCGCGCGGCTTTGCCGTTCAAACGGTCGGCCCGCTGCCGATTGCGTTCGCGAAGCAGATGATGGTCGCCAAAGGCGCATGGGGTTGGGGGTTACGCCGCGTCATGATGGATTACAACCATTGGGCGGGGTTCGGATTCCTCGGCGAGATCTTGCCGCACGCGGAGAATCGCGTGCAGCTCGCCGATGAAACCGACGGCTTCGGATTGCCCGTTGCGAAAGTAACATTCGGCCTGGGCGACAACGATAAAAAACTTACCGACTTCGGTGTGAAGAAAACGATGGAGATTATGTCGGCGGCCGGCGCCGAAGAAGTCGTTCAGGAGCAACGCTACGCGCATCTGGTCGGGGCTGCGCGCATGGGTAAGGATCCGCGTACATCCGTCGTCGACCAATTCGGACGCACGCACGATATTCCGAACCTGTTTATCTGCGACGGCAGCATCATGCCGACGCAGGGCTCGGCAAACCCCGGTCTTACGATCATGGCGCTTGCGGCACGCATTGCCGATTATCTCATCACGCAAGGCGCAGACATCTTTACTTCCAACGAACGCAGCGACCGCATCTCCGCGATTCGCCGGGAACTTGCACCGCCCGATACGTGGGGCCATGGCATGCCGCGCATCGAGGCGCCGGTGCAGCCGGTCTCTTCTTAGGCCTTTACCGGCCGAGCGCATCTTAGAAACAGGGAATGAACCCCATGCGTTTCCCTTAGGCCTCTGCTAAGCAGCATGCCGAGTGAGGGAAGAAGCAACAACGATGCGCACAATAGGAATCACTCACGCCAAGCAAGTCCTCGCCGCCACGGCGGCGATGGCATCTTTACTTTGCGCTGCCGCTCCGGCGGCTGCGCATCCCCATGATTCTCCGGCAGCTCGCGCCGACCGTACGCCGCGGGTCGAGCGCGCGTTCGTTGCACCTCGCGTGGAGCGCCGCATCGAGGCCGCACCGCGGGTCGAGCGCGCGTACGCTGCACCTCGCGTGGAACGCCGCATCGAGGCTGCGCCACGGGTCGAGCGCGCGTACATCGCTCCTCGCGTGGAACGCCGCATTGAAGCTGCACCGCGGGTCGAGCGGGCGTACATCGCTCCTCGGATCGAGCGCCGTGTCGAACGGGCGCCGCGCCTGGAGCGGGAGACCTTCGAGCAGCGCGTCTATAGACCGCGAGAGGTTCGCGAGCGCGCGCATGTGACGAATTCCGTGCCGTTCGTGCAGTATGTGTACGTCCCGGCGCAAGCCACCGTTACGCGCTCCTATACGCAGCCGTACTATACGCAGCGGTACTACACCCAGCCGTACTACACGCAGCCGGTTTACTACTCACAACCGTATGCCGACACGTACTACGCGGCTCCGTATGCGAACGCTACGCCTTACGATCGATGCCTGTACTCGGATAACGACGGCGATGAAAACGGGGATTGCGCGATGCAAACGCCCGCGTATTACAACGACTACGGCTCGTACACCAACTACGATGGCTACAACAACTACGATGGCTACAACAACTACGACGGCTACAACAACTACGGACCGCAATTGCAGCAATTGCAGGGAATCGTCGTCGCGAAGAGCGGCACAATGCTCATGGTCCTCGGCTCGAACGGCCTGCAGCCGATCTTCGTAAACGCGGCGCCGGCGTACCAAAACGGCTTTGCAGCGGGCACGCCTGCTGTGGGCCAAATCGTAAATGCGTTCGGGTTCTATAACGGGAACGCATTCGTGGCTACGGCGCTGGAATAGACCGTAGTCATAATTTTAAAAATGCAGGCGCCGTCTAAATCTATAGCGCGGCGCCTGCTTCTTCCCGTACGATACGATCGTGCCTAACGTGTCTGCGGTAAAACTCGGCGATTTTACGACCGACCCACGGCGTTTGCTGCTGATGTCCGGTTTCGCCGTGCTGATCGGATGCGCGGCAGCCGCGGTAGCAAAAGTGCTGCTCGTCCTCATCGGGTTCATCACGCACCTCGCGTACTTCGGTACTCCGGGCGATCGGTTGGTTCAACCGGATCCTCATCATTGGGGACCGGTGTCAATCTTGATTCCGGTCGCCGGCGGACTGCTCGTCGGATTGATCGCGCGCTACGGGACGGACAAGATTCGAGGACACGGCATTCCCGAAGCGATCCAAGCGATTCTCGATCGCGACAGCATCATTCAAGCGCGCGTCGCTTATCTCAAGCCGATCGCGTCCGCTATCACGATCGGCAGCGGCGGACCCTTCGGCGCTGAAGGTCCGATCATCATGACGGGCGGTGCGTTCGGATCGCTCTTCGCGCAGTTTTTGCGCCTCTCGTCGATCGAGCGGCGTATTCTGCTCGTTTGCGGTGCGGCCGCGGGTATGTCGGCGACCTTCGGCGCTCCGATCGCATCGGTGCTGATTGCGGTCGAGCTGCTGCTCTTCGAATGGAAGCCGCGCAGCTTCATTCCCGTAGCCGTTGCAGCGTTCGTGGCGGAAGTCGTGCGGTGGTCGCTGATCGGCACGTCGCCGCCATTTTTGGTCGCCCATCCGCATGCGATCGATCCGAGCGCATTCGGATGGGCCGCAATCGTCGGCATTGCCGGCGGCGTGGTTTCCGCGATCATGACGAAGCTGGTCTATTTCACGGAAGACGCGTACGAACGCTTGCCGGTGCATTGGATGTGGTGGCCCGCAATCGGCGGCGCGATCGTCGGCATCGGCGGATGGTTCGTTCCGCAAGCTTTGGGCGTCGGCTACGGCACGATTAACGGCATGCTGAACGGACAACTCGCGCTCGGCGTCGTCGCGGGCATCATCGTCGTCAAGATCGTCATTTGGATCGCGGCTCTGAGCTCCGGAACGTCGGGCGGCGTGCTTGCGCCATTGCTGATGATCGGCGGCGCGATGGGCACGTTGCTGGCCGCCGGAATTCCGGGGCACGAAAGTTCCGTCTGGGCCATCGTCGGCATGGCGGCAATCATGGGCGGCACGATGCGAGCGCCCTTCATGGCGACGATGTTCGCGCTCGAGACCACGCACGCGTGGGGCCTACTGCCGCCAATCTTCATCGGCTGCGTCGCTGCCACGGCGTTTACCGTGATTTTCGTTCCGCGCTCTATCCTCACGGAAAAACTGGCGCGCCGCGGTATGCACGTCGCGCGCGAATACTCCGTTCATCCGCTCGAATTAATCGCCGTCGGTCAAGTGATGACGCCGCGCGAAGATCTGATCGTACTGCGGGGCGAGTGGAGTGCGGCGGAAGCCGCGGAGCGTTTGCGAGAACTCGATCCGGACGTGCAGCATCTGGAGTATCCGGTCATGGACGAAGGCGGCGAACTGCAAGGCTTCGTTTCGCACGCCGCGATCTTGCAGCGCGCACGCTCGGCAAACGCGGACGGGCCCATAGGCGAGGTCACGCGTCATGCGCTTCCGGTGCATCCTGACGACCGCGTCCGGGCCGCTGCAAGCGTGATGGCAACCGGCGGCCGACGCAGCGTGGCCGTGATGGACGACGCCGGAACGTGGGCCGGTGTGCTGACCACGGAAGATTTGCTGAAGGCCTGGAAGCGCGGTCTCTCAACCGAGACGCGGCGCGTCCGCGTGCGTTCGTTGAGACGTTTGGCTCTTTTTTCGCCGCGCCCGTAGGAGGCCGCCGCAAGCCAGTGAAGGCCTCCCCATCGACGCGAAAGGGGAGTGTCAATGCTCAAACGTTTCTCGCTGGTTCTTTCTGCTTTTGCCCTATGCGTAGGCGCGGCGGTGGCTGCGCCGCCGTCCGGCGGCATGCCGCCGTTGCCTCCACAACCGAAGGTCCGGCCGGCCGGCATTCCGAGCGGCTATGTGATGGTTAGCCCGTGCGTCCAAGGCATGGGCGAGCACTGGGCCAACCTCAAGGATATGCAGGCGCCCATCTACGGCACCAACGGCGGGAAAGTAATCTTTTCCGAAATCATGATTCCGCTCAAGCAGCTGAACGCCGGCTTTAACTATCCCAACCTGGCGGCGCTGCCCGGGAGCAGCATTAACCACGTCTCCATCGAGTATCATCCCAACGGTCACGACGGGATGCCCGTCCCGCACTACGACTTCCACGCATATTACATCTCGTACGCGCAGCAGAAGGCGCTCTGCCCCCATGGCATCCCCGATCCGGACGCCGCCGTGGGCATGAAGAAGATGTAGGTTCGCCCGGGCCGGGTGCGGCATGCGCGAATCGCCCTTGACGCACCCCCCGGCGTCCTGATAAGATTCCCGGGTTGTGGTCCACGCCGGCCGCGGCATTTTTGCGCGCGGCGAAAGTACTTAGGCAGTACGCCTGGACCCGTGTTAATAAAGTCACTTACCAGGACGAGGATAAAAATGAAGAACATCCTTGGCCGCAAGGTTGGGATGACGAGCGTGTTCACCGACGACGGCCGTTACGTGCCGGTCACGGTGATCGAAGCCGGTCCCTGCACGGTGGTCGAGCGCAGAACGAAAGAGAAGCACGGCTATGAGTCCGTTGCCATCGCTTTCGGCGACATCAAGAAGTCGCGCGTCTCGCGTGCCCTTGCCGGACATTATAAGAAGAACGACGCGGAGCCGAAACGGTACGTCCGCGAATTCCGTAACGACATCGACGGCATCGAACCCGGGCAGACCATCACGGTCGCCTCGTTCGAACCCGGCGATCGCGTCGACGTTGTCGGCATTTCGAAAGGCCACGGATTCTCCGGCGGCATCAAGCGCCACAACTTCAGCGGCGGCGGCGCGAGCCACGGCTCGATGATCCACCGTCAGCCGGCTTCGAACGGCGACACCAACGCCGGCCGCACCGTCAAGGGCAGCCGCCGTCCGGGTCACTTCGGCGTCGACCGCACCACCCATCAGAATTTAGAGATCGTCCGCGCGGATGCCGAGCGCAATCTGCTCCTCGTGCGCGGCCCGATCCCCGGTCCGAAGAACGCGCTGGTCGTCGTTCGCAAATCGGTGAAACATGCCTAACGTTATCGATGTAACCGGCAAGGTCGTTCGCGAAGAACAGACGCCGGAGATTTTCTCGCAAGAGTACGCCGATAAGGCGCACACGATCTTCCGCGCGATCTACCGCGAAATGGCGAGCCCGCGCGCCGGCACTGCGTCGACGAAGAAGCGCGACGAAGTGAGCGGCGGCGGACGTAAGCCGTGGAAACAAAAAGGCACCGGACGCGCCCGCCAAGGTTCGATCCGTTCGCCGCAATGGACGCACGGCGGCGTGGTGTTCGGGCCGCAGCCGCGCAGCTACGTCAGCGATCTCAATAAGAAAGAACGCCGCGTCGCGTTCGTCGCCGCGCTCGCGGACCGGTTCCGCAACGATGCGGTGACCGTGCTCGACGCAGCGGATTTCGGCATCGAGAAAACCGCGGATTTCGCGACGCTGCTCTTCGGCAGCGCGAAGAACGCGAAGAGCGGCCCCAGCACGCTCGTGGTCTTCGGCCGCGACGAGCAGGCCGGCGATCGCATTCACCGCGTCGGCCGCAACCTCAAGAAGGTCGGCGTTACGCACACGGGCGCGCTCGACGTCAAGGACGTGCTGCGCTACAACCGTCTGGTATTCACCGCCGACGCGTACGCACAATTGGTCGGCACGCTGTCGTCCAAGAACGGAGAGGCCAAGTAATGGACGCACGCGACGTCATCGTCTCGCCGCGCATCACCGAGAAATCCATGGCGAATGCGCTCGCGCAGCAGTACAGCTTCGTGGTGCATCCCGACGCGACCAAGACGCAGATCCGCCACGCCGTCGAAGAGATCTTCAAAGTCAACGTCGTGAAGGTCAACACGGTGAACATCGGCGGCAAGAGCAAGAACTTCGCGCGCCGCGGCGTTCGCACGCAAGGCCGCACGAAGGACACGAAAAAGGCCATCGTCACTCTGAAGCCGGGCCAGAAAATCGAGCTGGGCGGCGTGAACTATTTTGAGCAATAATCATGCCCGTTAAAAAATATAAGCCGACCAGCGCCGGCAAGCGCTTCATGACGACGATCGATTTCTCCGAGCTGAGCAAAGTCGAGCCCGAGAAGTCGCTGATCGAAGTGCGCAAGAAGCACTCCGGCCGCAACAACAACGGACACATCACCGTGCGCCACAAAGGCGGCGGCACGCGCAAGATGTACCGCATCATCGACTTCAAGCGCACGAAAGACGCCATTCCGGCGAAGGTCGCGACGCTCGAGTACGATCCGAACCGCTCTGCCCGCATCGCGCTGCTCAACTACCGCGACGGCGAGAAGCGCTACATCCTCGCGCCGCTCGGTCTGAAGATCGGCGACGTGGTGGAATCGGGTCCGGCCGCGGACATCAAGACCGGCAACTGCTTGCCGATCAAGAACATTCCGGTCGGTACGGTGATTCACAACATCGAACTGCGCCCCGGACAAGGCGGCAAGCTGGTGCGCAGCGCCGGCGGCTCCGCGCAATTGATGGCCAAGGAAGACGAGTACGCGCAGGTGCGCATGCCGTCGGGCGAGGTGCGCAAGATTCAGGTCGTGTGCCGCGCCACCATCGGCCAGCTCGGCAACGTCGAGCACGAGAACGAAGTGATCGGCAAAGCCGGCCGTCAGCGCCACCGCGGCAAACGCCCGAGCGTTCGCGGTATCGCGATGAACCCGGTCGACCACCCGCACGGCGGTGGTGAAGCGCGTTCGACCTCGGGCCGTCCGCCGACGACGCCTTGGGGCCAAATGACGATGGGCAAGAAGACGCGCCGCAACAAGCGCACGCAAAACATGATCGTTCGTAAACGTGGTAGCAAATAATGGGTCGTAGTTTAAAGAAAGGTCCGTTCGTCGCGGATCATTTGATCGAGAAGATCGAAGGCATGAACGAGCGCCGCGAAAAGCGCGTCGTCAAGACGTGGAGCCGCTCGTCGACGATCATCCCTGCGATGGTCGGCCATACGATCGGCGTGCACAACGGCAAGGCGCACGTTCCGGTGTTCGTCACCGAGAACATGGTCGGCCACAAGCTCGGCGAGTTCGCTCCGACCCGCAATTTCCGCGGACACGGCGGCGACAAGGCTGGTGTGAAGTAATGGCAGAGCAGACGCAACGTATCGAAGCCGTCGCGCACTTGAAGTTCGCGCGCATGGGTCCGCGCAAGCTGCGCCGCGTCGCCGACGCGATCCGCGGTAAGAGCGTCAAAGAAGCGCTCGTGCTGCTGCAGTTCGCCGGCGTCTTCGCGGCCGAGCCGATGGCGAAGCTGGTGCAAAGCGCCGTTGCCAACGCGGGCAACAACCACGACATGAACACCGACGATCTGTACGTCACGCGCGTTACGGTCGACGGCGGTCCGGGTGGCCGTTTCACCAAACGCCTGGATCCGCGTGCGCAAGGCCGCGCCAACTTCAAGCGCAAGCGCATGTCTCACGTCACCGTTGCCGTCGGCGAAAAGCCGCCGGTCAAAAAGCGCAAGGCGCGCGGCGGTGCGTCCATTGGTTTGAAGCGCGCGACGACGCGGCGCACGGCTACGGCCGCTGCCGGTTCGTCCAAGAAGTCTGCGCCGCGTAAGCGCACAACTAAGAAAGCAGCAGCTGCAGGAGCCGCGCCCCTTCGTCAGGCTCAGGATTAAAGAGGACGTCTAATGGGTCAAAAAATTCATCCGGTTGGTCTGCGCCTGGGCATCACGCGCACGTGGGACAGCCGCTGGTTCGAGAAAAAGCACTATAAGGATTGGCTGCACGAAGACGTCAAGATCCGCAAGTATTTCACGCGGTGGATGCGTCCGGCGGCGATTAGCAAGATCGAGATCGAACGCCGCGCAAATCAAGCGCGCGTCATCGTCAACACCGGCAAGCCGGGCATCATCATCGGCAAGCGCGGCGTCGGCATCGAAGAGATCCGCAAGAATCTCGAAAAACTGACCGGCAAATCCGTGCAAGTCAACGTGATGGAGATCAAGCATCCGGAATTGGATGCCCGTCTCGTCGGCCAGAACATCGTCGATCAGCTCGAGAAGCGCATCGCGTTCCGCCGTGCGATGAAGCAGGCCATCATGCGTACCATGAAGGCCGGCGCGCGCGGCATCAAGGTGCAGGTTTCCGGCCGCCTCGGCGGCGCGGAAATCGCGCGCACCGAGCGCAACGCCGACGGCAAAGTGCCGCTGCACACGCTGCGCGCCGACATCGATTACGCGCACGTCGAAGCGTTCACCACGTTCGGCCGCATCGGCGTGAAAGTGTGGATCTACCGCGGCGAAGTGCTGCCGGATCACGCGCGTCAACCCGAGCGCGAAGGCCGTCCCGAGCGTCCGCAGTTCCGCGATCGCCGCGACCGCGGCGGCCGTGGACGTCGTGGACCCGGCGCCGGCCCGGCTCCCGGGGCGCCGCGTCCGCAGCAATCCGAGTCCGTCGAGTCTGCGCCCGTCGCCGACTCCGCGGAAGCGCAAGCTATCGTTCCTGAAACTCCGAGCCCGGAGGCGTCTGAGTAATGTTAACCCCGAAGCGAGTCAAGTGGCGTAAGGTGCATCGCGGCCGCATGACCGGTAAAGCCCTGCGCGGCAATACGCTGACGTTCGGCGAGTACGGTCTGCAGGCGTTGGAACCGTGCTGGATGACCAACCGTCAGATCGAAGCGGCGCGTATTGCGATGACGCGTCACATCAAGCGCGGCGGTAAGGTCTGGATCAAAGTGTTCCCCGACAAATCCGTCACGAAAAAACCGGCCGAAGTCCGCATGGGCGCCGGCAAAGGTAATCCGGAGTTCTGGGTCGCCGTCGTGCGCCCGGGCCGCGTGCTGTTCGAACTCTCGGGCGTTGCGCCCGACGTCGCGAAGCGCGCGCTCGAGCTGGCTGCGTCCAAACTTCCGATCGGAACGAAGATCGTTTCGCGTGAG
>JAICWY010000038.1 GCA_025934645.1 Vulcanimicrobiia bacterium | reverse complement strand
GCGATCATACGACCTCCCGGAATGCTCCCAAATTCCAGCGTATGATCGCATACGTCTGCAGCCCTAGGGGCTTTGGTCCTAACTTCAAATGCGCAGCGCTTCAGCGCACGCGCTTTCTTGCGTGAGATGCTCGCCGGCGTACAGATTCGCGTCGAACGTCGCTTCATCGCATCTCGCGCGCAGAAGCTCTGCGGCGGCGTCGTATTCTTTCTGTTCGGTCGGTTCGCGCGAGCTCTCCGTCGCGCGGTACACGGCATCGCTATATCCCAAGAGCCGGACCGCGATCGCGGGGTCTCCGGCAACCGCGCCGATGGCGGCCAGATGCTGTATCGCAATGCCGAAATGTAATTCGCTCTGAATCTCTTGCGCCGTCTGCAGCGCTTCATGCGCGAGCGATCGCGCCTCTTCATAGCGTTCGAGCGCGATCAGATACGCGCATACGTTGATGATCAGTCCGCACGTGGTGATGCGGTCGCGCCGCGAGCGCGCGATCGCAAGCGCTTCGCGGCCGTGCTCCAACGCATGTTCGGCATTTCCCGCGTCGAACTCTACTTCCGCCAAATTACCGGAAATGATCTGAACCCCGCGTTCGTCGCCTAAACCTTGCGCGAAAGCGAGCGCCTCGCGGTAGATCGGCGCGGCACGGTCTAGCTCGCCCCGCAACCGCGGCGCCAAACCCAAACTGCGCAGCGCAAGCGCGGTAAGCCGGCGATGCCCGTGCCGGCGTAATGTCTCCAGCGCTTGGGCGACGTCGGCCTCGCCCTCGTCGATGCGGCCAAGATTGATCAGCGCGGCACCGCGGCATCGGAGTGCGGCCGCGTAGCCCACGTCGTCGCCGGCCACGCGGTAACACTCCAGAGCGCGTTCCGCATTCTCGAGCGCGGCCTTCTGCTGACGCAGGGTAAGCGCTACGTTTGCAGCAGTCAGCCAATAGCGTGACGCTTCTGTAGGCGCGAGGTCTTGCGCGTACGGGAACGCCTCACCGATCCACCGCCGCCCCTCGATCGGCTGCGCATCCCACCAAAATGCTTCCAGCGCGCTCAGTAACGCAATGCCCAGCGCATCGTTCGCGTGCGTGCCGATGCTCCACGAGAGCACCGCGCGGAAGTTGTCTAAATCCGCGCACAGCGGCGCGATCCACGCGTTTGCGTTCATCGTGCTCCACGCGCTATCCGCGTGCTGCGCCAACTGCACGAAATAGAGCGCATGGCGGTGCACGAAGGTGTCGCGTTCTCCGCAGTCACCCAGACGCTCCAGTGCAAACTGGCGCGTGGATTCCATCATGCGGTACCGCGGCTCCGCGCATTCGCTCTCAGCGACGACGAGTGACTTATCGACGAGCGACGTGAGTTGGTCCAGAATCTCGAACGCCTCGAGAGAATCGTCCGCGCATACGTCCATTGCCGCGCCCAGCGTCCAGCCGCCGGCAAAGACCGAGGCGCGGCGCAACAGGGAGCGTTCCGGTTCGCTCAGCAGTTCGTAGCTCCATTCGATCAGCGCGCGCATCGTTTGCTGGCGGGGAAGCGCGGTGCGCGAACCGCCGGTCAAAATCCGGAAACGCTCGTCGAGCTTTGCGTACAACTGCGCGAGGGACAGAATACGCAAACGCGGAGCGGCGAGCTCGATCGCAAGCGCGATGCCGTCGAGACGGCGGCAGATGTCGGCGACGGTTCGCGCGTTTTCGTCGCTGATCTCGAACGACGGCACATGCGCGCGTGCGCGTTCGCAGAATAACGCCGGTGCTCCATATGACAGCGCGTCGGCGGCGCGCAGCGGGCCTTCCGGCGGGACCGAGAGCGACGGTAATCGATAGCGCATCTCGCCGGTAATGGAGAGCGGTTCGCGGCTGGTTGCCAGCACGCGTATCCGCGGACACGACCGCGCGATGCTCTCCAGCACGCGCGCCGCCTCATCGATGACGTGTTCGCAGTTGTCGACGACGAGCAGCAGTTCTTTGTTTTTCAGATACGCGACCACCGCATCGAGCACGCCGGAACTCGCGTTTCCGGTGACGTGCAACTCGCCGGCAATGGCGGGGACGACGGACTCGGCATCGCGCAGCGGCGCAAGTTCGATGAGCCACGCGCCGTCTTCGTACGTCGAAAGTAAACCGGACGCGATTTGCAGCGCGATGGACGTCTTTCCGACGCCGCCGGCGCCGAGAATCGAGACGATCCGGTGTTCGTGCAGCAAGCTTTTGACGTGCTCGCAATCGTCTTCGCGGCCGACGAGCGGCACAAGCTGGTGCGGCAGATTGCTGGGGCGCTCCGCGATCGTGCGAAGCGGTGGAAAAAGGTCCTGTAGACCGGGCGCGACGAGCTGATGGATGGTTTGCATCTCCGGAAAATCGCGAAGCCGGTGCCGCCCGAGATCTCGCAACTGCACCCCTTGCGGCAAAGCTGCGTTCAGCGCTTGCGCGGCGTCCTCGGAAAGCAGAACTTGTCCGCCGTGCGCTGCGGAGAGCAGCCGCGCGACCCGGTTTACGGGCGTTCCGAAATAGTCGCCGTCGCGCAGATTAGGCGTGCCGGTGTGCACGGCCATCCGCACGCGCAGTCCGCCCACGGCGGACCAATCCGCGCACGCGATCGCGCGTTGCGCCGCAAGCGCCGCTTCGAGGGCGTCGTACACCGTCTGGAACGCGGCGCAAAAAGCATCGCCCACGGTTTTAAAAACGACGCCGTTGTTTGCGTCGATCGTCTCTTGGAGCAGCGCGTCGTGCCGCGCGAGGGCGGCATGCATCTCTTGCGGGAAGCGCTCCCACCGCGACGTGCTGCCTTCGATATCGCTAAAGAGCAATGCGATATTACCGCCCGGTAATGCGCGCGCGCCGGACGGAGCGTGCAACGGTCCGGATGCCTGCTGCATAGATACGCCCCCTGGTATAGAGGGTTCCGGTTTACCGCGTATGCGGGCCTTGGGGCTTTTGCCCTAATCGGCGAATGCGCGTTCGCGCCGTTCGGGCGTCACGAAGTAACCCACGCCCGTCAGGATTAGAATCGCGACGAATACGACGAGCGCCACGATCGCCATCGCCTTCGCATAATCGGGATGGCCGGACGGCATCCGGAATTTTTGTGCGGCAAATGCCGACTCCAACTGAAGCGCGTTCGCCGAGATCAAATTGCCGAGTTGATACGTGAATCCCGGGAACGTCCCGCGGGCTTCATCGGGCGAAATTTCGTTGAGGTGCGCCGGAATGATGCCCCAGGCGCCTTGCACGGCGATCTGCATCAGGAAACCGCCGACGCCGAGCAGCACGGCCGTCTGGCTGAACGCCCACAGCGGAATCAGCACGATCCCAAGGAGCGCGCATACCACGATCATGTTGCGGCGGCCCCAGCGTTGCGAGAGCCAGCCGAAAGTGATGCCGCCCACGATCGCGCCGACGTTCATGACCGCGGTCAGCGTGCCGACAAGCGCCGGCGAGAAACCGTGCTGCAGCGTCAGAAATGTCGGGTAAAGGTCCTGCGTGCCGTGCGACATGTAATTGAACGCGGCCATAAACAGAATCGCATAAAGGAAAAGCGGCCAGCGCGTGCGCAGCGCGTTCAGCAGCGGATGCACGCCGCCGGCCAAACGCTCCGCCTTCCCGGCAAGCCACGCGGGCGATTCGGGGACGCTCGTGCGGATGAAGAAGATTAGCAGCGCCGGTAAAACGCCGATAACGAACATGCCGCGCCATCCGATGTGCACGAACAAGACGGCAAGGACGACTGCGGCGAGCAAATAGCCGACGGCATAGCCTTCCTGCAGAATGCCCGAGAAAAGGCCGCGGCGTTCCGCCGGCAGCGCTTCCATCGCCAGTGCGGCGCCCAGGCCCCATTCGCCGCCCATCGCCACGCCGTACAACGCGCGCAGAATGATAAACACAGTGAGATTGGGCGCGAACGCCGTCGCCAGTTCCAAAACGGAATAGAGACCGACGTCGATCATGAGCGGCAATCTGCGCCCGTACTTGTCGGCGAACCAGCCGAAGATGAGCGCGCCGAGCGGACGCAGCATGAGCGTGATCGTCACGGCCACGGCGACGTCGCGCACGCCCGCGTGAAAATCTTTAGCGATGTGCGGAACGGTGACGATTACCAGGAAAAAGTCGAACGCATCCAGCGTCCAGCCCAAAAAGCTGGCGAGAAACGTTCTCTTCTGCGCGCTCGTCAAACGCTTATTCGGACGGCGAGGCGCTCGCGCTGGGGGTCGGGCTCGGGCTTGGGCTCATGCTTGCGGCGGGCGAAGGCGAGCCTTTCTTGTTCTTGTCGTCGCCGTAGAGCACCAGCACGTACGTGCTGCCTTTGCCGATCGTCAGTTTCTTTTCCGGTTTAAACGAGAATGTGAGCGTGTCGCTGTCGAGCGTGGAGTTGTCGAACGTCCAAATCGGCGTGTACGACGTGCTTTTCTTTTTCGTCGCTACGGAGAAGAGCTGCACGGCGAATCCGCGATCCGGCGTTAATTGATCTTTCGGAAGCATGAAGTCCGCATCGACCCAACCCTCGAGCGTAAAGTCCGCATTCGTCGACAGCGTCACCATCATCAACGGCACGACGCCGAGCGAGTTGTCGGGAACGTGCACCATCTTGGGCGCATCCGTAGGAAGTGCTTGCGCTTTAAGCGTCACCGTACCGCGCGGTGAGGCACTCGGCGAGGGCGATGCGGAGGCCGACGCGCCGGCTGACGGAGACGGCGATGGGGTAGGCGATGGAGAAGGCGTAGGCGTCGCCTTCCGTTTGCCTTTGCCCGTCGGCGTCGGCGACGGACGCGGCGTCGGCGGCGGCAAGTTGAAGCTCAGTTTGCAGGCGTATCCGTCGCCGGCCGGCGGACAAACGAATCCGGCTTGCGCGTCGGCGATAGCGAACGTGCCGGGTGAGGGCAGGGGCGAGGCGTTCGGTGCGCCGTTCTCGGGCAAGCCCTTCGCGTTCGTCTGTGGCAGCGGCGTATTCTCCCCGACCTGCGGCGGCATGACGCCGCCTTGTTGCGGGATGCTGGTTCCGGTACCGAAGTTGCCCGAACAAGCGGCTAGCAGTGCCGCTGCGGCAAACGCGAGGGCGCGGTATTTCATCGCTTCGAATCGACCTTTTCTTGCAGCTCCGCGGCGAACGCGTCGATCGAAATCGTGCGTTTCTCATCGACGCCGCGTTCGTTCACGTTGACGGTTCCATCGGCGGCTTCTTGTTTGCCGGCGACCAGAATGTACGGCACCTTCTGCGTCTTCCAGTGCCGGATCTTGTACCCGAGCTTTTCGTTGCTCTCGTCCAGCTGCACGCGAAAGCCGCGCTTGTGCAGTGCGTCGTACACTTGCCTGCCGTATTCGAGCTGATGCTCGGAGATCGGCGCGATGACCGCTTGCACCGGCGCGATCCAAGCGGGGAAGTTGCCGCCGAAATGCTCGATCAAAATGCCGAAGAAGCGCTCCATGGATCCGGCCAGTGCGCGATGGATCATGACCGGCGTTTCTTCGCCCTCGCTTGCGCGATACGTCAAACCGAAACGCTGCGGCAGCACGAAATCCACCTGCACCGTGCCGAGCTGCCACTTACGGCCGATGGCGTCGCGTACATTAATGTCGAGTTTCGGTCCGTAGAACGCGCCGCCGGCTTCGTCGATGCTGTACGGCAGGCCGCGGCTCTCGAGCGCTTTGCGGATCGCGTCTTCGGCGATTGCGTCCGTATCGGCGCGCTGATCCGGTTCGCGGCGTGAAAGGAAATACTCCAGGTCAGGAAAACCGAATGCGTGCATGAGACGCAGCGCCTCATCGAGCGTCTGCTCGAATTCGCCTTGCAACTGATCCGGCATGCAGAACAAGTGCGCGTCGTCTTGGGTAAAGCCGCGAACGCGCGTAAGTCCGTGCAGCACGCCGCTGCGCTCGAAGCGATACACCGTTCCAAACTCGGAAAAGCGGATCGGCAGGTCGCGATAGCTGCGCAAATGACTCTTGTAGATGAGGATGTGGCCGGGACAGTTCATCGGCTTGAGGCGGAAGCGCTGTTCCTCGACTTCAAGCGGCCCGAACATGTTCTCGCCGTAATTCTCCAGGTGCCCGGAGATTTCGTACAGTTTCTCGTGCACGACATGCGGCGTCACCACGGGCTGGTATCCGCGTTCGCGTAGACCATCGCGGATGAAGTTTTCGATGATCCCGCGCATGATCGCGCCTTTGGGATGCCAGAAGATGAGTCCGCCGCCCGCTTCTTGCTCGACGCTGAAGAGGTCGAGCTCTTGTCCGAGTTTGCGGTGGTCTCGCTTCGCCGCTTCTTCCAGCTGCTGCAGATAGCGTTCCAGCTCGTCGCGCGAGTGCCACGCGGTGCCGTAGATCCGCTGCAGCATCGGATTGTTTTCATCGCCGCGCCAGTACGCGCCGGCGACGTTCATCAGCTTCACGCCGCCTATCTCGCCGGTGGTGTGCGCGTGTCCGCCGCGGCAGAGGTCGGTAAACTCGCCGATGGTGTAAAGCGTAATCGGCTCGCCCTCGGGAATTCCGCGCGCTAGCTCTACCTTATAAGGATTGTCTTTGAACCGTTCGATGGCTTCATCGCGCGTGACGGAGCGGCCGGTCATCTCGTAGTTCGCGCCGACGATCTCTTGCATGCGCGCGTCCAGGCGCTCCAAGTCCTCGGGCGTGAACGGGTGTTCGCGGTCGAAATCGTAATAGAAGCCGTTCTCGATAGCCGGGCCGATCGTCGGTTTGGCTTCGGGAAACAAATCTTGCACGGCGTAGGCCAAGACATGCGCCGCGGTATGGCGCAACTCGTCCAGCGAGGCGCGGTCTCGTTTTTCAGCGGTCGAACTCACGGTCAGGGCCTTTTGGCGGCCGGTGCCGGTATCGCCTTCGCGAGGGTGCAAGCGGGCGTACCGGCGCTGCAATTCCGTTGCCCGCCGGCGCTTAAAAACCGGGTAAGATGCCGGAATGACGCTCCAACAAGTTGCCCCGTATTTCGGAAAGCGGGTGCAGGTTACGACGCGTCCCATTCCGCCTTCGCATAACGAAGGCCACTATGAGGGCGTGATCGAGAAGATCGACAACGATCCGCGGCACGTGTATTTGCAGCCGCTCGCTCCCAGCGCGCCGCTCACGCCGTACCGGCGGCATGGTCCGGGCGCGCACACTCATTCGATTCCGGTGAACGAGATCCGCACGGTGCATGTACTGTAAAAGCGGATGAGCGAGCAACAGGACGTATCGTTTCAAAAGAAGACGGCGGAGAGGTTGTAAACGGATGATTTCAACGGCAGCAACAGCCGGCACGGCTCAAATCGGTGACATGACGGTCTACCGTATGGGCTTCGGCGCGATGCGGTTGACCGGTTCGGGTATCTGGGGTTGGCCGGACGATCGCGACAACGCCGTGCGCGTTCTCAAACGCGCCCTAGAACTCGGCGTCAACTTTATCGACACCGCAGACGCTTACGGTCCCGAGACGAACGAGGAGTTAATCGCGCAGGCGCTCCATCCGTATCCGGCCGGCGTGGTGATCGCAACCAAGGGCGGTTCTACGCGCTCCGGACCCGGCGCGTGGGGAGCCGACGGAAGGCCGGAATCGCTGCGAGCCGCGTGTGAAGGCAGCCTGCGGCGTCTGAGAGTCGATACGATCGATCTCTATCAATTGCACACCGTCGATCCGAACGTTCCGTTTGCGGAGCAGGTCGGAACATTACGCGATCTGCGTAATCAAGGCAAGATTCGCTACGTTGGGCTTTCGAACGTCAATTTGGCGCAACTGCGTGAGGCCGAGCGGATCGTGCCGATCGTTTCCGTGCAAAACCGGTATAACATGGTCTACCGCGGCGATAGTGAGGCCGTGATCGATTATTGCGAACGCACCGGATTGGCGTTTTTGCCATGGTTCCCGCTGGGAGCCGGCACGGACAACATCAACGACAACACCGAGGCGCAGGTCGTCGCGAAAAAGCACGGCGTGCGCGTGCCGCAGATTGCGCTCGCGTGGCTGCTGTACCGCTCGAAAACAATGCTGCCGATTCCCGGCACGTCTTCGCTCCAGCACCTCGAAGAAAACGTCGCGGCCGGCGGGATCCGGCTTGACCAAGAAGACCTCGTGCGTTTGGGACTGCTGCAGCCGCCGAGCGCGCATCATGGAGTACACGATGAACGATAGTTCGATCCACCAGCACATCGAATCGCTCGTAAAAGAAGAAGAGCGCCTTTACGATGCCGCCGACGAACGCACACTTCAACCCGAGGAAAGGCAGCGTCTGGACGAGATTAACGTTCAATTGGATCGCTACTACGATCTGCTGCGGCAGCGCCGCGCGCGGCGGGAATTCGGCGAGGATCCGGGTGCCGCGCACATGCGGCCCGCCGGCACGGTCGAAGGCTATTTGCAGTGAGACGAAGCCGCCGGCCCTAGAGCGATTGCGATAGGAAGAACAGCGCTGCGGCTGTCACGACGGCAAAGACGCACCAGCCGGACGCCATGAGCCATGCGGGCATGCGAAACGAGCCCATTAAGTCTTTGTTTCGCGCTGCCAGCAGGACGAAGAAGAGCGTGATAGGCGTTGCGAGTCCGCCGGCGATCGAACCGGTAAAGAGCAGCTTCACCGGTGGAACGCCGAGGAACGCGATGCCCGCGCCGATTGCCAGCGTGACGACGACGACGCCATAGAAAAACGGCGCCTGCTGAAAGCGCGCATCGATGCCCTTGCGCCAGCCGAACATTTCCGCAACGACGTATGCGCTAGTGCCGGCGAGCACGGGTAGCGCGATGAGCGCCGAGCCGAATAGGCCGATGCCGAAGAGCAGCGAGGACCACCGCCCGGCAAGCGGAGCCAATGCTTGCGCTGCGTCCTGCACCGTATTTACGGGATGATGCGCCACGCCGAGCGTTGCGCCGGTGGCGATCGCGATGAACCAAAACGAGATGCCCGCAATCACGGTCCCCAGCG
The DNA here is from genome assembly GCA_025934645.1 of Vulcanimicrobiia bacterium. Taxonomy (GTDB): domain Bacteria; phylum Vulcanimicrobiota; class Vulcanimicrobiia; order Vulcanimicrobiales; family Vulcanimicrobiaceae; genus JAICWY01. Next base: position 9,933 of record JAICWY010000038.1, on the reverse strand, counting down.
CCGCATCGGCTTGAACGAGGCCCAGATGGATGAGCTTCGGCCGCTCTTCGGACATCTCGATCGTTTCCCAAACGTATGCGTACGCGGTCAGCGTCGTGCCCAGCAGCGCAATCGCGCCGGAAGCGATCTGTTTGTCGAGCCGGACGTGCGGAATGAAGCTGTTGCGCAGGACGTCGTGCCAGTTCGGATGCGCGAGAACGGCTGCCGCCGCGTACGCCAGAAATACCATCGGCACGTAGACGAGAAAGCGGCGCACGACGTGGTAGTTGGCGAACGTCAGCGTCGCTGCGGTCGCAATTGCAAGCGGAACGACGAACCACCGGTAATCCCAGCCGGAAAAGAGCTGAAGCGCAGCGCCGCCGCCTTCCAAATCTGCCGCCAGCGTGAGCTGATCGACTGCGAACACCGCAAACAGGACGACCAAAGCGGCAACGCGTCCGTAGCGGTCTTTGAGGATCGTTTCCAACCCTTCACCGCAAACGGCGCCGATGCGGCTGCTGATGGCTTGCACCACCGCGAGCATTGGAATAATAAGCAGCACGAGCCAGCCCAGCGCGTAAACCGTCGTGCTGCCGACGACGGCGAGCGTTGCGACCGTTGTCGGATCGTTGTCCGACGCGCCCGAAACGATCCCGGGGCCGAGGATCCGAGAAGCGTTTCTCAACCTTAACCGCAGAACATTAACGTATTTCAAAGCGATTCCGATTTATGTTGTAGAGTGAAGAACACGGTATCGCTTATGAGCGACCGCAATTTTCTGTTGTTGTGGTCCGGTCAATTCGTCAGCGACTTCGGTAGTCAGGTTTCGATTTTCGCATTGCCGGTCGTTGCCGTTATCGCGCTGCACGCCACGGCGCTGCAAGTTGCCACGCTGCAAAGCATTGAGTTCGCTACCATCGCGCTGGTCGCGATCCTGGCCGGCGCGTTGGCCGACAAGCACCGGCGCCGGAACGTGATGATGGTCTCGAACGTGGTGCGGCTGGTAACGATGCTTTCCTTGCCGATCGCTTATGGCCTGGGCAAGCTGACGATCGCACAGCTGTTCATCGCGGCTATCATCTGCAGCGCCGCTTCGGTGATGTTCGACGTGGCATACCAAGCGATCGTGCCGTCGCTTGTGGGCTCGGAGCGCCTTGCAGACGGAAATGCCAAGCTCTCCATGAGCGGTTCCGTGGCCGAAGCGATCGGCTCGTCGGCCGGCGGCGCCATCGTGCAGATCATCGGTGCGCCGCTGGCGATGGTTGCCGACGCGGTGACATTCGTGGTTTCCATCTACACGCTTACGCGGATCAAACATAAGGAAGAAAAGCCCGCTCGGATCCAAGAAAGCGAAGAAGACTCGCGGATGCGCACTCTCGCGCGTGAGACGATGGAAGGCTTCGCTCAACTGTTGCGCGAGCCGGCGCTTCGCATGGTCGTCCTCTGTACGGCCACCAACTATTTGGGCGGCGCAATTGTCACTGCGGTCTTTCCGGTGCTCGTCTATCGCGTCATGCATCTGCCTCCTGCGCTCTTCGGCGTGGTCATGGGCATCGCAAACGTCGGTATGGTGGGCGCGTTCGTTTCGCGGCCGGTCCAAAAGCTGGTCGGCGAACGGGGAACGCTGGGAGGCGCCGTTGCCATATCGGCGGTCGGCAAACTGATGTATCTGGCCTCGGCGTTTTCCCCGCTCGGAGCCGTCGCACTCGGGCGCCTGCTCATCACCTTCGCCGGTCCGCTGTACGACGTGACGCAGCAAACCTATCGCGTCGCCTTCGTTCCCGAACCGTTGATGGGCCGCGTTGCAGCCGCGTTCCGCGCCATAACGTGGGCGACGCTGCCAATCGGCTCGCTCGCCGGCGGCATCTTGGCGACGACCGTGGGCGTGCAGCATGCGATCTTCATCGGTAGCACGATCTCGTTTTGCGCCATTCTGTGGCTGGGCGTGTCCGGTTCAACGCAGGGCCGTCAACTGCCGCTGCGCGCGGCCGGATAACGCCGGGGGATCTCCCCTGTGGTCACGCGGCTGGACTTCGAGCCGTGCCGCTGCGCGAAGACCTGCGTGAACTCCGCGCCGAACAGCATAATCTGCGCCGAGTAGTTCACCCAGATCAGAAACACGACGAGCGATCCGAACGCGCCGTACCCCGAGCTAATGCCGGCGCGCCCCAGATACCACCCGAGCAAGAACTGGCCGACGACGAAAAGGAACGACGATATCGCGCTTCCGATCCAAACGTCGCGCCATTCGATCCGGCACTCGGGCAGATATTCGAATAAGAACGCGAATGCGGCCCACAGCACACCGAACGACACGATGAAATCCGCGAATTTCATCAGCGTGGCGAATCCGGGGAAGACGTGCGCGAGCGCCGCCGACATGACGGTGAGGCCGGCGTTCAACGCGATTGAAAGAAACAAGAGCAGCGCAACGCCGAGAATCGCGAGAAACGCGGTCCACCGCGAATAGATCGCGGCTAGAAGGCCTTGACGCTTCGGTTTAACGTCCCAAACCGTATTGAGTGCGAACTGCAGCGCGTTGAAAAGTCCGATCGCGGCGATCGCAAAAACGATCCACCCGACGATCTGCGCAACCGTGCCGCTGCGCTTTTGATTGAAGGTCGCTTGCACGATGGTCTGCACGGCACCGGCGCCCGGGCCCGCATCTTGTTTCAAATAGTGGAAAACTTGGTTAAGTGCTTGTTGATGTCCACCAAGAAAAGCCCCGGCAATCTCGACCAAGACGATAATCAGCGGCGCGATGGCAAAAGTCGTAAAGTAGGCGAGTGCGGCGGCGAGCCACTGCGAGTTGTGTCGCTGAAACTCCGCCCAAGTCTCTTTGGCCAGGGGCACTGCGTCGCGTATCGGCATAGTTCCACCAGTGTTCCCGCCGCCTTGCAGTATCTAAGCAAGACAACGGCCGCCTTAGACGAAAGCATCATCTCGTGAGCGCTCAAAAGATGCTGCTGGCCAATCCGCGCGGATGCTGTGCCGGCGTCGATCGCGCGATTGCCGTCGTCGACCAGCTCCTGGATCAGCACGGCGGTCCGGTCTATGTCCGTAAGGAAATCGTGCACAACCGTGAGGTAGTGGAGCGACTGCGCAGCCGTGGCGCCGTTTTCGTCGAAGAAGTCGACGAAGCGCCCGAGGGCGCAATTCTCGTTTTTAGCGCGCACGGCATTTCGCCGGAAGTCCGGCGCGTGGCGAAGGAGCGGCAGCTTCGCGTCGTCGACGCGACGTGCCCGCTGGTCTCTAAGGTGCACTACGAGGCGATTAAGTTTGCCAAGGCCGGTCTGCACGTGCTGCTGATCGGACACGCCGATCACGATGAAGTCGTCGGAACCATGGGCGAGATTCCGGATCAAATTTCGCTAGTCGAAAGCGCGGAAGACGTGGAGCGCGTGAGCGTTCCCGATCCCGATCGCGTCGCGGTGATCACGCAGACCACGCTCAGCGTCGATGAAACGCGCGAAGTGATGCAAGCGGTGCGCCGCCGGTTCCCCAACGTGAAGACGCCTGCCCGCGACGACATCTGTTACGCGACGCAGAACCGCCAAGATGCCGTCCGCGCGCTTGCGCCGCAATGCGACGTTATGCTGGTCGTAGGCTCGCACAATAGTTCGAATTCGCTGCGATTGCAAGAACTCGCCGAGCAGCTTGGGACCAAGGCGCATTTGGTCGATGATGCCGCTCAAATACAGCCCGAATGGCTCACCGGCGCGCAGCGCGTAGGCGTGACCGCAGGCGCCTCCTCACCCGAATACCTCTCGCAGGCCATCGTTGCGCGCCTCCGCGAGTTTGGTGATTTTGAAATCTCCGAACACGGCGAGCCGGAACCGGAAATTATCTTTACGATGCCGCGCGAGATTTCGCGTTTATCTTCTTAATATTGAGGGCAACTGCGGTGAGGAACTATACACCGTCTTCAATGTTAGGTGACGCAGCGTGGCTTTAGCAAACCGCAGTTTGTACGTCGCTCTAAACGGAGACCAGGACATCGCGCACCGCGATGATCTGCGCAATGCCCTTCCCGAGCCGGAATCGCATGACAGGTTGATCATCGACTGCCGGAATGTTTTTTACATGGACTCCGTGGCGATGGGCGTGTTAGTGCGTTATCGCGGCCGCTTCGTGGAAGCGGGCGCGGCAGCCGAAAACCTCATGGTCGTAGCCCCGTCGGGAAGTAGCGTCCGCCGCTTGCTGGACATTGCCGGGCTGAGCCGCGTCTTCACGCTCCTGGATCATCTGCCCGAAGAAATGTACAACTGACCGCTGAGGCGGCCGTTGCCGCTGGAAATCGGCCATCCAAAAAGGTGGACGACCAGTTTATTGGGTAGTCTCCCGGTGTGACCGCAGATGACCGCACCGAGCGCATTACGCTTTCCGGCAATCTTGACGTATATTCCAAAAAGCACGTCGAGTCTTTATTGCCCGACCCCGAACGATGCGAGCGCCTCATCATCGACTGCTCGCAAGTCGCAATCTTTGAATCCGCCATTCTGACCGTGCTGATGCGCTACAGGCGCCGCTTCGAAGAAGCCGGACGAGACCCGTTCGATATTGTCGTGATCGTGACGCCGAGCGTCCGGCGGATCTTCGATATCACGGGCTTGAGCCGGGCGCTTACGCTCATTACCGCGAGCGAACACGCAGACGGCGCGCATCCGAATACAAAAGACGCCGGCGTTTAAACCGGCGTCTTTCAAATGGTGGGCGGTAGAAGGATTGAACTTCTGACCTCTTCCGTGTCAAGGAAGCGCTCTCCCACTGAGCTAACCGCCCGCTCCGGGACAACTCGCCGAGTATAGCAAAGGGCCCCGCGGCCGTCAAAGGTTTTGCGCGGAGCCCGGATTGCCCTCCGAAAGGCCGAGTCTATCTACGCAGTGAGAAGAGGGGGATTACCTCTTGCTTCCAGCTGCTGTTGACGACCATCGCCGTCGCCGCGTAGAACGCGAAGAACGACGCTGCGAGCAGGAAGTACCCGCCGAGGATGCCCAGTTCGCGGGACGCTCCCAAGAATTGGATGCCGGGCAAAGTATAACCGACCGCGAGTGACGCCGCGATTAACAGATAGATGACATTGAGCCGCATCGCGCCGACCATGAGCGCGAGCGAGATGTAACCCATGCAGAACAGATCCACTGCGAGCAGCAGCATGTTGCTCGGCGTGCGCGGGATTAGTCCGCCGACCTGCATCCAAATGAACGCCGCTACGATGACGTTGTTGGCACCGTAAGAACACATCGCCGTTCCCGCCCACGAATTGGTGCGCGAGAACGCGTAAAGGCCTGCGATAAATTGGCCGATGCCGGCAAACACCAGTAACGCCGGTACCGCCGCGATTAACGATGCGGGCATTGCCGCCCAACCGGATAGCACCCACGCGATGACCACGGTACCTACGCAGAAGCCGAAGAGGCCCATTGCCCCTGTGTCGCCGATGCGTGCCTGGCTTGCTGCCTCCGTGCGCTCAACTTCGGTGCTCTCGATGATCGTCTTGACCGGTCCCGATTCCGTCCATTGCTGTTTGGGAGGACGAGTCATGGTTGATGAATTATTCACGAGAACTACCTCACTTTTTTTGGTGCCGCGCATCACTGCGCAGCCTAATGAAGTAATTCCCAACGCGCACGAGCGTTAAATGGCAACCGGATGCATGCAAAAAATGCACCTTTCGTTGTTTGACAACGCAAGCGCGCGCATGGTATCGTGAGAAAACTTTTCGCCACCACACGCGACATTTAAGGAAAGGAGTGACGGCAGTTATGATTTTTACCCAACGAAATTGCACGCTATCAACCACGATGCGCGGAGCGGTCGGACTGACCGTCGTTCCGCCGGTTCTTTCTCGCGGAGTCTTATCGGATTCGGGCCCGGCATAGCCGCAGGGGTCTGCAAGCATCCGGAAGCCTCCGCGTCGCGGAGGCTTTTTTATTTCACTTTTCACCCTTAAAACGAGGCGTTATGGATCACTGGATCGCAATCGACATCCACCGACGCCGCGAAGAACTGCACGCACAGGCCGTGCGCGCCCGCATCATCCGGATGCTGGAGAGCGGCCGAAGTAGCGGTATTCGCGGACACATCGCAGACAGCGCCGAAGCGCTCAGCATTTTGCTGGCCGGTGTGGCGCAAGCAATGAGAACGACGCGCACTTGATGCGCGAACTACAAACTGTCCAGGTTCGGCGGCGCGGCAAGTGTCCACACGGCTTGGAACGCCTTGAGCGATTCCGCCGAACCGGCAGTTTCCCCTAACGCTCGCTGCGCAAGCGCGAGTCCGTAGAGCGCGCGCGGATCGTTCGGATAACGCGCGAGCGTTGCGGCAAACGCATCGCGCGCGGCATCGTAACGCGCGTGCCGGTAATACAGCGCGCCGAGCGCTTCGCCTGCCGGAAAGAGCGGCAGCGTTTCTGCTCCGTACTCGCGTTGTTGATACGCGATCGCGCGGTTCAGCGCGCTCACGGCGCCATCGAGGCTTCCGGCGCGATCGTCGACGGCCGCTTCGAGCAGCCACCGGTAATCCGTGTCTAAATTTCCGTAAAGCGCGAGCATCTTGCGCGCATCCTGTGGCGCGCCGAGATGCAGGCCGGTCAATCCGCGCGCGAGCGGCGCGTAGAACTCATTCTGGGAGGTAGACGCTGCGATGCGCTCCCACTGCCCGAAGCGGATCCACGTCGCCCACAGATCGCTGCCGTTGTAAGCGCGCCCGACGCGCAGCGCCCACCGTTCGGCCAGGGTGATATCGCCGAGCATCATCGCCGCGCTCCAACCCGTATACGCATCGTGCGCGGCGTAACGCTGAGGCTGCAGTTGCCACGCTTTCTCGCTTACCGCCACCGCTTTCGCATATTCACCCACTTCGATGTAGGTGTGCGCCGGCATGTGCGCGAGATGCTCTTCGGCGGGGTCGAACGTCCACGCCGCGACGCGGTTCGCGCAGGTCAGCGCGGGCGTCCGGTCGTGTGCATAATCGTACGCATGCATGCAGAGATGGTTTGCCATGACGTGAGTGGGATTGCGCGCCAGCGTGCGTTCGATCAATGCGAGCGCCTGCGCGGTGTCGGGCGTCGGCTGCATTCCGCCGTTTTGCCACATACGGTCGGTGCCTTGATGCTCCATGAGCGCTTCCGCGTCGAACATCGCCGCATCGTCGTCGAGCGGATATGCGGCGACGAGTTGCGCCATCGCCGCTCTATAACGTATTTCGTCCGCGTCCCGCTGTTCGTACGTGCCCGCATACCGCTGAGCAACTGCCGCGATATACTCGCGTTCTTCGGCGGATGCGTATTGTGCAAGCGACGTCGCGCGAAGCGCCGCATCATGCGCGCGCGCGAACTTGCTTTCATCCAGGCCAGTGTTCAAGTCTGTGCCGTTTGCCAGCGCTTCGCCCCACGCCGCCATTGCCAAATGCGGATCCGCGGCCAATGCCGAGGCGAATGCTGCCTCGGCTGCCGGCCCATTGTAGGCATACAGCAGCGTGAGGCCGCGATCGAAACCGGCCTGCGCCGCCGCGATCGCCGTGGTGACGGTATGGTGCGCGCGTACGACGGGCGCTGCGCTCAAAGAAGCGAGAAGGAGAGCGGCAATCACGCCGCTTTCTTCTTGCGTCCCCGCAAAGATTGCTGCAATTGGCGCACCGTGCGCCCGGATTCGTCTTCCTTGGCTCGCTCGCGAAGCAAAGCGAGCACGAAGCGCTCTTCCTCGACGAGCCCCTCCGTATGGCGGACTTTTTGCTGCAATTGCAGGTTGCCCGATTCTAAGTATGCGTCCAACACTTCCGGGTGCACGTAGCACTTGCGGCAGACCGCCGGCGTATTGCCTAGACGTTTCGCCACATCTTTGATCACCTCGGCGACGCGCTGCTTGCGCTCCGTTTGCGTTTCGGCGGTTTCGACGGCGCAGAGCATCGTCGCGCACGTGACGGTGCCCAGCCACGTGCGGAAGTCCTTGGCCGAGAATTCCTCGCCCGAGATGTCGCGGATGTAGTCGTTGACGTCGGTGGAATCGATCGCACGCGTCGTTCCGTCATCGTCGACATACTCGAAGAGCTGTTGTCCGGGCAAATCCTGGCATTGGCGGACAATGCGCGCCAAACGCCGATCGCGCAAATCGATGGCGTGCTTTACGCCGCTCTTGCCGCGAAACGCGAAGCGTACTTTCGAGCCGTCGACTTTCGCATGGCGGTTTTGCATGGTCGTCAAACCATACGAACCGTTGTCTTTGGCGTACTCGTCGTTCCCGACGCGGATAGCCGTGCTTTGCAGCAACTCCACTACGGTAGCCAGCACTTTTTCGCGCGGCAGGCCTGGAAGCGTGAGGTCAGTTTCGATGCGCTTGCGAATCTTCGGTAACGATTCGGCGAACGCGATCATGCGCGCGTACTTATGTTCGTCGCGCACTTCGCGCCAGCGCTTGTGATAGCGGTATTGTTTGCGCCCGCGGGCATCGCGGCCCGTTGCTTGCAGATGGCCGTTCGGAATAGGGCAGATCCATACATCGGTGTACGCCGGCGGCACCGCGAGCGATCGAATGCGCGCCAATTCAGATTCATCGGTAATGTTTTTGCCGTCGGGCGTTTCGTATGCAACGGTCTTGCCTTGCGAAACGCGGCGAATGCCCGGCATCTGGTCCGTGACGTAGCGAAGACCGGCGGCTTTGGCTGATTCGACCTCGTTCATGCGGCTTGGCCGTCGTAACGCAGGTGGTCGCCTTCGCGGCGGACGCCTTGCGTAAGGGCGTGCGGCTGCGTTCGTCCATTGGCCATCAGATGGCGCACCTCGACGCCGTGCACCAGGACCGCGGCATCGGCGATCAGCCGTCGATGGCAGCGCCACCACAGCGTCTCCGAGCACATTACCGCGGTCTTGCGCGAGAGGAGCGAATCCACGAGCGTCTTCAGGGCGCTCAAAAACCGCTCGGTTTCCATGTAATCCGCATAGCCCCGGAACGAGGCGTTGCGCAGCGCAGTATTGTGCGAGGACGGCTGCGGCGTGCGAAAACCGCCCAAGTCGCGCTCCCAGACGTACTCGGCCTTCGCCTCGTCCGGAATCCAAAGCGCCATCCGGTCGCTCCACACCCAAGGATGGGCGCGCGATTTTGGCACCGTGCGCACGTCCACGACCCGCTCTATGCCGGCCTCGCGGACCAGACCCGCTATTTCGCTCTGGGCGAGCGTGCCGTGGCCGAACGTATACAGGTGCACCTCATCTGTATATCCGCTGCGGACCGCTTTCATACTCGGCGATGCTCTCTCGCCAGCTTTGCGGGACGGCAATGGTCTGGTTGGCTTCGAAGTCGAAAGCGACCATTGTCGTAATGCCGTGCGCCGCGCGGTGCCCTTGCGACTCGCTCCAGATTTCGTATTCGAAATCGAACGATTTGGTGCCGATGCGCGGAATGCGCACGCCGATCGCCAGGTGCTCGCGGTATTCCAGTTGGCGTTCGTACGTAAAATTAATCGTCGCTTGGATCATGCCGTGCGCGCCGTTGATGGGCGTGCGCATCACCTGCGCGAAGTACTCCGCGCGCATCGTCTCGGCCCAGCGAATGTAGGCGACGTTGTTTACATGGCGCATCATGTCGACGTCGGCGAACGGTACGCTGAAGCGCGAAATGAGGTGATATCCTTCGAGCATGCCTGCCGGGTTCGACGTCCGGGCAGCCGTCCTTCGACGTAACCGCTGGACAGGGGACGGGCCGGTAACGTAAAATAGCCCGGTTCCTCAAGATCGCATTTGGGCGCGTAGCTCAGTGGGAGAGCATCCGCTTCACACGCGGGGGGTCGTTGGTTCAATCCCAACCGTGCCCACCATTTGCGCTTGAAGGTTCGAGACGGGCCGACTGCCAATAGTGGTCGCCGGTCTCATGGCGATGGCGCTGTAGCTCAGTTGGTTAGAGCGCCGCCCTGTCACGGCGGAGGTCATGGGTTCGAGCCCCACCAGCGTCGCCATTT
>JAICWY010000044.1 GCA_025934645.1 Vulcanimicrobiia bacterium | reverse complement strand
GTCGTGTCGGCTGACGACGATCGTCGGAATTTCCGGCGACACGGTTGCCAGCAACGTGACCGTGACCTGAGATCCGGAGGGAGCGTTGCCGTCGATGCTGATGGCCTCGGCGCCCTGAAGTTGTCGAGCCTCCAGGGAAATTGATCCGTGCGCCTCGGCCATCGTATCGTTAGCGGTCTCCGCGCCCGGCGCGGCGGCAGGGGAATATCGCCGCGCGAGCGCTGTGAGATGTTTGGCCAACGCCTCGGTGACGTAGAGATCGCCGCGCGAATAGCTCGGCGCCTGGTCCGTGACCTCGGCGTGGTCGTTCACCTGATACACCGGAGCTCCGGGCCGTAAGACAATCACGGTACCGGGCCGGGAAAGGACGACGGCGGAGCCGGGGTTCGACCAGTGATAGCCGTATCCGGCGCGGGCCGCCACATCGTGCAGCGCAACGCGTGACTGCGCCCCGGCCGGTAAAGCCGGGAGGCAAATCATCGTTGCCGTTGCTAGAGCGAGTGTGGTCCGCATAGTGCCTCCGTGTCCTTCGGTGGGTGCATCATGCCATCGCGGAAAGTCGCTGGCAAGATATCAAACCGATACTTTACATAACGTCTATTGATTGTTGACGTGTTAACGTATCCAGCCATGGCATAATAGCCGCACGACCTTTCTCGGAGGCTACAAGCACAAGCACATGCGTACACGGCTTTATGGAATGCTGGCGGCGGCGGCAGCGCTGACGGCGGCTGCTGCGGCACCGGCCGCGGCACAAGCAGTTTCGCTGCTTTCGGTGCAGTCCGGACACTCCGTCGTGCTGCAAACGCCCGGCCTTAGCCGCGTTGCAGTTGGCGACGGCCGCATCGCCGGCGTGCTTCCGATCGGAACCGCGCAACTCGTCGTGAACGGCAAGGCGCCGGGGCAGACGACCGTTTTCGTTTGGGAGAACGGCAAACGCGTCGAGTACGAGATCACCGTCACGGAACAGACGATGGACGACCTCGCGCAGATGCTGCGTACGTCGATCGACGAACCGAACGTGCAGATCGTGAGCTTCCGCAACTCCGTGGTCGTGCGAGGCGTCGTAGCCGACGGCGCGCACTTCAGCTCGCTCAACGAAGTGCTGAGCCGCTTCGACGATTACGCCAAGCAGCAGAAATATTCGATCGTGAACGCGGTGACCGTCGCGCATCCGCTCGGCGACCTGCAGCACGATCTCGCCGCCATCCCGGGCGCGCAGTCGATTCGCGTCGATCCCGACGGCAAAGGCAACGTCATCGTCAGCGGGCACGTGAAAGATCCCGTTACCGCGCAGGCGATTCTGGAGCGCGCGAAAGGCCTCGCCGGCCCATATCTCGCGGCCGACGGCAAACTGCTCGACCGGATCAGCACGGACACCACGAGCCAAATCGATATCAAGGTCTACGTGCTGGAAGTCGATCGCACCGCGCTGAGCAATCTGGGCGTGCAGTTGCAGAACGCGACGTTCTTGCCGGACGGCACCTACAAACTCGGCCAGCCCACCTTCCCGGCCGTCGAAGAGCCGCAAGGCGCGGGCGGCGCGTTAAAGGTCGGTGCGTTCTTCCGCACGATCACGCTCGCGCCCACGCTGAACCTGCTCGTGCAGGAAGGCCACGCGAAAGTGCTTTCGGCGCCGGATCTCGTCACCGTGCCGGGCAACAACGCCACATTTTTGGTCGGCGGCTCCGTGCCGATTCCATACTCGACCGGCCTCGGCCAAGTCAGCATTCAGTATCAGCCGTTCGGCGTGCAGTTGAACGTGACGCCCACGCTTCTCGGTAACGGTTCCGTAGAAGCGAAGATTCAGCCGGAAGTCTCGGATCTGGATTTCCAAGACGGCGTGCAAGAGAACAACTTCGTCATTCCGGCGCTCAAGACGAGCAAACTCTCGACCGACGTCATCACGCAGCCGGGCGAATCGATCATCATGGGCGGCATGGTCCGCCGCGTCGAGAACCGGGTGATTCAAAAAGTGCCGTTGCTCGGCGACATCCCGATTCTGGGCAAGCTCTTCCGCTCGACGAACTATCAGAATAACCAGACCGACGTGGTGTTCGTTATGACGCCGCAGGTCATTACGCGGTAAGGCCATGCGAGCGGCGAGTAAGCGCAACAACGAACGCGGGCAGATCCTCCCGTTGATGGGAATCGCGCTCACGGTATTGCTCGGGTTCGCGGCGTTCGCCGTGGACGCGGGCTATTTGCGTTACGAGCAGCGCGTGCAGCAATACGCGGCCGATAGCGCGGCGTTCGCAGGCGCGTGGCAAGTGCTCAACGGGCAAACGCCCACCGCAGCAGCGCAAGCGGCCGCAGCTCAAAACGGTTTCACCAACGACGGCGTCAACTCGATCGTCACCGCGAATACGCCGCCGCAGAGCGGCCCGTACGCGGGCGACAGCAATGCGATCGAAGTGACGGTGCAGGTCGCGCATCCCGCGTTCTTTTCAGCGATCTTCGGACGCACCAAGAACTGGGTGACGACGCGCGCCGTCGCGCTGATCCGCGGAAACTCCGGCGCCTGCATCTGGTCGCTGCAGAAAGATCTGACCATCAACCACGGCACCGTGAGCTCGCCCTGCGGCATCATGGTGACGCGCGACGTGAACGACACCGGCGCGACGATGCAGTTGCCTTCGATCGGTGCGGGCGGCAGTGCGGGCAACAGCTACCCCGGCGTGATTACGACGAGCGGCATTCCGCCCTTCAGCGATCCGTGCAACACCATTCCGGGCTGCAAAGCCGTCACGGCGATGTTCCCGTTCGGATCCACGCCGGGTACCGGACCGTTTAGCTCGTGCGGAAACGCGAACGGCACATCACTGGTTCCCGGCTGCTATAACACCATCAGCGGCACGTTCGATCTCGCGCCCGGCCTGTACGTCGTTCCGGGCGACTTTAACGCGACGGTGACGTGCAATTCGTGCCGATCCGGCGTGAACGGCGTGACGATTGTCGTGGGCGGCAACGTTAACCTGAATGGCAGCACCACGAACATCATGGCGCCGCCGGCTCAGCAAGGCGCCGGACCCGCAAGCGTCACGACGGCCGGCGCGCCGGGAATTCTCTTCTATCAAACGAGCACGACGACGTCGCCCGAAAATTTCTCCGCTCAGCAGCTGCTCGGAATGCTGTACGCGCCAGGCGCGCACATCGATCTGAACGGCGGGACAAGCACGTTGACCATCTCGTACGTGGTCGCGGCCGACATTATTGCAAACGGTGCAGTCGTTACGGTGCCCAGCGCCACGTGCAGCAGCTGCATCAGCCAGACCCCGGTTCTGGCGGAGTAATATGCGCAAGTTCCTGCGGAGTGAAAGCGGTACGGGCATGGTCGAGTTTGCGCTCGTGCTGCCGCTGCTCTCGCTGCTGTTGATCGGCCTCATCGAAACGGGCCGCTACGCCGCGTTCAGCGTGCGCGTCAGCAACGCGGCCCGCGCAGGCGCGCAGTTTGCGTCGATCCGCCCGAGCGTCACCGCGTACGACACCAGCGGCATCGTCAACGCGGCGTGCGCCGACGCGGGCTTCACCTGTTCAGATTCTTACGCGACGAATAAAATGACGGTCGTCACGAACGTCACGTGTCAGTATACCGACGGATCCTCGGATCCGACGTGTGCGCTTCCGGCAAAAGGCTCCGGCGTGCAGCGCAAGATGTTCGTCAACGTCACGACCTCGGCGACGTTTACGCCGATCATCCAATATCCGTTGCTGCCATCGTCCGTGCCCATGTCGGCCGCAACCAGCGTCGAAGTGGACCAAGGTCAATGAAGCACCGCTTTTACGAGCGCGGAACCAGCATGGTGGAAACGGCGATCGTGCTCGGCGTTTTCCTCGTGATGGTCTTCGGAATCATCGATTTCAGCCGCCTGATCTACACGTATCACCTGGTCGGCAACGCGGCGCGTCTGGGCGCCCGTTTCGCGATGGTGCGAGGCGCGACGTGCATACACACTGCTCCGGGCACCGATCCGTGGCCGTGTCCGATCGCTCCGCCGGATAGTTCGGGCGAAATTCAACAGTTCGTGCAGAGTCAATCGGTGCTACTCGGCGGCGGCACGCTCTCGGTCACGCCGTCGTGGTCCGGCAGGGATGCCGGCGGCGATCCGTATCCGGGATGCGCGAGCCCGAGTCCGTACAACGGACCCGGTTGTCCGGTGAGCGTGACGGTGACGTACACGTTCAATTTTCTAGCGCCGTTCGTCTCGACCGTGAGCATTCCGATCTCGAGCACGTCCGTTATGGTAATTTCGCAGTGAATTACGCGCTGGCGCTTCCCGAGCGCGGCCACCGGCCCATGCTCTACGGCACGCGCGCGCAGCTCGCGTCCGGCAGCGGCGACGTCGAAGGCTATCTCACGCTCGCCGGATGCGATAAGCGTGCGGGTACGGCGAGCTATGCGCTGCGCATCGTCAACCAGAGCGCGCACCCACTGCGCGCGCGCATGACTTGCGCTCGGCTGCGCGGCGATTCGGTGCTGGCATACCCGCTCGACGTGCACGTGGCGCCGTTTGCGATCTCCGAGACGCTGCTCCCGGTGCGTGTCGCGGACGTCGGCCCGTACGATCGCGCGATCGTGCAAGTCTCCGGCGGCGACATCGCCTTTTCATTGGAAGCGCCTGCGCCGCCAAAGCGGCGCGCGCGTTCGCGTTTTGCCCTCGCGGCATGCGCGGCGGCCGCGTTGACGGCCGGCTCGGCGTTCGGGGCTGCGGCGGCTACGCCGCGGATCGGATTGCTCGCCGCGCCGGACCGCGTGTTCGCGGGCGCGCCGATCGACGTGCCTTACGCGTATGCAGGCCTGGGCGCGCTGCAATACACGCTTCAAACGCCCGATGGGCGCCAACTCGCGGCGGGCCTTGCCGGCGCGCGCGAGGGCACGCTGCATTTTTCCGTTCCGGCGAACGCGGGCCGCGACGTCACGCTTTCCGTCCGTTTGAGCGGTCCGTTCGGCAATCGCGAACAAGTGCGCCGCATTGCCATTGCGCCCGCGGCGCCGAAGCGCATCGTGAAAGCAGCGGACGCGCCGCCGCATATCTCTGAATTCGCTCTTGCCACGCCGGTCGTCCGCGCGGGCGCGCCGATGCAGGTGCGCTACGTTACCGATGCGCGCGGCGGCGAGGTCTGGCTGATCGATGATGCCGGCCGGCTGTGGGCGCGCGCGCCGGTTTCGGCCGGCGGCGTTACCACGCTGAACGTTCCGGAGGCCGCCGCGGGACGCAGCGTACGCGCCGTTCTGCACGCGCGAAACGGCAGCGCCGATGCTGTCGCAAGTCTTGGCGTGACGGTTTTGCCGGGAGCGGTGGAGAGCGCGGATGCGCAAACGCCGCGAGCGGGCCACCCGCCCGTCCTTACGCTTTCATCGAGCACGGCTTCACCCGGCGACGGAATCACCGTTTCAATAGCGGGCGATCACGGCGATGCGCGTATCTCGCTCGCGGACAAATCCGGAAGCAGCGTGGAGCAAGGCGATATTCCGGCCTCGCAAAACGCCCTTGCTCTAACGGCCCCGCAAGTGACGGGCCCGACGACGTATTACGTCACCGCCTCCATCACGCAAGGCGTAGGCGAACAGACGATCGTCAAAAAAATCCTTATTACGCCGCGCTAAGCGGGAAGCCGGCGCGCTTCTCTGCGCCGCGCTGCCGCCATGATTGCCGCGGCGGCCAGGAATCCGACGTAATACGATAGATCGCCGAACTGCGGAAATGCGGCTGCAAAAGGTCCGGTGTACCAGGCTTGGTCCCAGAACGGAAGCGACAGAACGAGGCCGCCGATCCACGCGTACGTGCCGGCACGAACGCGCGGACCTGCATCGAATTCATCCGCATGCGTTCCGCGCGTGCGCCGCTGCAGCCAATCCACGAACACGACCGCGGCCCACGGCGACGCCCAGTACGAGAGCAGCAGCAAGAAGTTCGTATACAACTTGGCCGTTTGATCGGGATGACCGCCGCCTGATGCGAGCAGCGCGCCCAGAATGCCGACGAGGATTGCAGCCTGATAGCGCGGCAGGCGCACCCGCGCCACTATCGCGATCACGATCGCGACGCCCAGCGCGAATCCCGCGGTAACGGCAAGCGGCGTATGCGCGAGCGCGAATACCACACCGGTGAGCGCTCCGAAGAGAAGTCCGATGGACAGCGGCGCGCGCCAAGACGCCGCGGGGAATTTCACGACCAACGCCGCCATCGCGCCGGAATAAAGATTCATGCAGTTTGCGGTCAGCGTGCCGAGCGTCACGGTCAACAACACGAGTGTTGCGACGATGCCGGATCCAAGCAGCGACGCAATCGCCTGAGTCGGGCTCGCATCGCCGAGATTCACGCCCCGCACCGCGGTAACCGTCGCTGCGCCCATGATCTCGAGCACGATGCACGGGAACGCGCATCCGAAAAACGAGTACCACCACACCCGGCGCGGATCGGTGGCTTCGGGCAAATACCGTGAGTAATCGGATGCGCACGGCACCCATCCCGTCGCGTACGAGAAGCCCAGTGCTGTTGCCAGGATGATTCCGCCGATCTCGCCGCCGCCGGCAAACGGCGCGTGCGGATTGAACGCGGCATGCCAGTCGGCGCGCGCGAACGTGATCCATCCCAGCAGGGTGAATCCGGCCGCCAGCAAGATCGCGCTGATGCGCTCGAACCAGTGAATTAAATTGTAGCCGTAGACTGCGAGCGCGATCTGCGCGAGCAGCATCAGCGTCAAAGCGAACGGATACGGAAGATGCGTGATCGTCTGCAGCGCGTACGAACCGAACACCGTGTTGATCGCAAACCAGCCGACTCCGGCCAGAAAACTCAGGGCTGCGGGAAGGGCGTTGCCGTAGCGCCCGAACGCAAGGCGCGAAGCGACCATTTGCGGTACGCCGTAACGCGGCCCGAACGTGGCAAGCACGCCGAGCAGCGCGAAACCGATGAGATTTCCTGCGATCAAGCCGATTGCCGCGCCGGACAAACTGGTGCCGTACAGTGCGGTCGCGAAGACGCCGACCATCCACGTCGCGATCTCCGCGTTCGCCGAGAACCATAAACCGAAGAGCTGCCGCGGCGATCCGTGACGTTGATCGGCGGTAACGAATTCGATGCCTGTTGGTTCTACTTCGAGAACTTGGTCGCGGTAAACGTTCGCAGTCGTCACGCGGCCGCCGGACGCAAATCGCTCGTTTTCGCGAAGGCAATGCCTGCGGCGCGCATCTCGCCGAGCGCGCGGTCCTCGTCCTCCGGATTCACGTTTACCGCCGCAATCGCATCGGTCAGCAGCACGGTTTCAAAGCCTTCCGCCGACGAGGCCAGCGCGGTTGCGCGCACGCAATAATCCGTCGCGAGCCCGCAGACAAAGACGCGGCTGATGCCGCGCGATCGCAGTCTCGCTGCAAGATCGTTCGCTTCGAACGCATCGTAGCCGTGCGATGCCGGATCGGTGCCCTTGCTGACGACGTGATGGAACGCACCGGCGTTTAAGCCGGGCCCGAACTGCGCGCCGGGCGTGTCTTGCAAACAGTGGAAGGGCCAGACCCCCCCGTGCTCTTGGAAATGCGGATGTTCGCGCGGATGCCAGTCGCGCGTGCCCACGACGTAGCCGAAAAGCGGCATAACGCGGTTGATTGGATCGACGACGCGATCGCCGCCCGGCACGCCGAGCGCGCCGCCTGGAAGAAAATCGTTCTGAACGTCGACGACGATCAGCGCATCGCTATTGCGGAGATCCATGCTTCGACCTCATCCGGCGCGGAAGGCAGAATACGAGAGAGATTTTCGTGACCGTCCCGTGTGACGATCACGTCGTCTTCGATGCGCACGCCGATGCCGCGGAAGCGCTCCGGCACCGTCTCGTCGTCAGGCTGAAAGTACAGGCCGGGCTCGACGGTGAGCGCCATGCCTTCGCGCAGCGTTCCGTGACGGTAGTTCTCCGCGCGCGCCTTCGCGCAGTCGTGAACGTCGATGCCGAGCATGTGGCTGACGTTATGCAGCGTGTAGCGGCGGTAGTATTGACGCTCCGGATCGAGGGCTTCCTCGACGGAGCATTTGAGGATGCCGAGATCCACCAAACCATGCGCGAGCACGCGCATCGCGGCGCGGTTCGGTTCCAAGAAATCGTTGCCCGGCTTTACCGCGGCGAACGCTGCGCGCTGCGATTCGTAGACGAGTTCGTAGACCGCGCGCTGTTCCGGCGAAAAACGCCCGGAGATTGGCAGCGTGCGCGTGATGTCGGCGGTGTAGAGCGACTCCGCTTCGACGCCCGCGTCGAGCAGCAGCAGATCGCCCGCGTTCATGCGCCCGTTGTTGTGATTCCAGTGCAGGGTGCACGCGTGCTGTCCCGATGCGGCGATCGTCAAATAGCCGACGTCGTTCGCCTCGATGCGCGCGCGGCTCCAAAACGCCGCTTCCACTTCGCGTTCCGATTTCGCGCGGGGAAGAATGCGGATGACGTCTTCGAACGCGCGCTTCGTGATCTCAACGCACGTGCGCAGCTCGCCGATTTCGTACTCGTCTTTAATTAGGCGCATCTCGGAGAGCAGCGTCGCGGCTTGCGCGTCTTCTTCGACGTTGACCACTTTGCAGCCGCGCGTTCGCAGATCGTCCACATATCCGGCGATCTGCCCGATCGGACGGCAGCGGTCGACGCCGAAATAGAGCTGGCTTTCATCGACGCCGCGATGACGCCCGACCCACAATTCGCCGTGCACGCGATCGGTGAAAAACGCCGCCTCACCGCGGTTGTGCGGCGGAACGAACAGCACCGCATCGTGACCGCGCTCGCGCGGTTCGAGCACCAGCAAGCCGTCGGGTTCGCCGGCGCCGACTAAATACGCATAGTCGCTCGATGGCCGGAAACGGAAATTGGTGTCGTTCGCGCGCACTTTCTCCGTACCGGACGGCACGAGTACGTAGGTGCCGGGATATGCGGCCGAGAGCGCCTCGCGCCGCGCGCGGAAACGATCCATCTGCGCAATCGCCGACACGGTAATCGGCGCGCCTGTCCAGCCCGACGACATAAAATCGATAAGCGCTTGCGGCGTCTCGGCGTCGTGGCTCGCTTTGCTCTGGGCTTGAGGCTGCGGCGGCTTGTGCGTATCCATGCCTTATAGTTCCACGTCGAGGCCCAAATCCAGCGCGGGCGCGCTGTGCGTGAGCCATCCCGATGAAATGAGGTCTACGCCGGCGGCGGCCACTGCGACGATGCGCTCGGGCGTGATGGTTCCGGAGGCCTCCGTGGTTACCCGGCCGCCTACGATCGCGACCGCCTCCGCGAGCTGCTCGGGCGTCATGTTATCGAGCAAGACCGCGTCAACGGACGTTTCGAGCGCTTCGCGCAGTTGTTCGATTGTGTCGACTTCAATCTCGATTTTCACCATGTGACCGGCGCGTTCGCGCACCGCCGCAACCGCGTCTGCGATCGATCCCGTAAGGGCGAGGTGATTGTCTTTTATGAGCACCGCGTCGTCGAGGCCGAAACGGTGGTTGGCGCCGCCGCCGCAGCGCACCGCATACTTTTCGAGCACGCGCAGCCCCGGCGTTGTTTTGCGCGTGCAGACGACGCGCGCGGGATAACTTTCGATCAGATCCACGAGCGCGCGCGTGGCGGTCGCGATTCCGCTAAGGCGGCACATGATGTTGAGCGCGGTGCGCTCGCCGGTAAGCAGCGCGCGCGCCGGACCTTCGATCGTGACGATAGCTTGGCCCGGCTGCACGCGCTCGCCATCGCGCGCGTGAATCTCGAATTGCGTCCGGCTATCGAGCAGTTCGAACGCAAGCGCTGCCGCTTCGACGCCTGCGGTGACGCCGGCTTTGCGAGCAACGATCTTGGCGCGCGCGCCCCGCGAGACGGGAACGATCGCTTCCGTCGTCAGGTCGCCTCCGTGCGAAATATCCTCGAGCAGCGCCGCGCGCACGATCGGTTCGACGATCAGCCGGTGCGGCATCATGCGGAGAGATCGAGCATCCGTTGTACGGCTGCACGGGCCCGGACTGCAACGCCGGGATCCACGTTCACTTCATACTGCATCGTTTGCAGAGAATGCAGCACCTTCGGCAGCGTGTTACGTTTCATGTGCGGGCAAAGATTGCAGGGCCGCACGAAATCCACATCCGGAAAAGTCGCCGAAACATTTGAGGCCATCGAACATTCCGTGATCATGACGACGCGCGAGGGACGGCGCTCATCCACGTACGAGATCATGCCTTGCGTAGAACCGGTGTAATCGGCTTCCGCCAGAACATCGGGCGGACACTCGGGATGCGCCAAGACAATCAAACCCGGGTCGTCTTCGCGGTACGCTCGAATCTGCGCGCCGGTGAAGCGCTCGTGGACCTCGCAGTGGCCTTTCCAAGCGAGAATCTCGACATCCGTTTGCGAGGCGACGTATTTCGCTAGATACTCATCGGGCAAGAAGATGATGCGCTTGGCGCCGAGGGTGTTGACGATTTTTACGGCGTTGCCGCTGGTGACGCAGATGTCCGATTCGGCTTTCACTTCCGCCGACGTGTTTACGTAGGTGACCACCGGCGCATCCGGATAACGTTCGCGCATCAGCCGCACGTCGGCCGCCGTGATCGAATCGGCGAGCGAACATCCGGCTTGCAGATCCGGCACGAGCACCGTCTTTTCCGGGTTTACCAGCTTTGCGGTTTCCGCCATGAAATGCACGCCGCACAAGACGATCACGTCCGCATCCGTTCGCGCCGCTTCGATTGCAAGGCCGAGCGAGTCGCCGACGATGTCTGCAACGGTGTGGAAGATCTCGGGGACCTGATAATTGTGCGCCAGGATAACGGCGTTGCGCTCGCGCTTGAGGCGGTTGATCTCGGCGACGTAGGGTGCGTGAATGGGCCACTCGACTTCGGGGATGGCGCGCGCGGCGCGTTCGAAGATGGGCCGGGTTTGCTCGAGTATTGTCATGAATTCGCTGGACACGGTTTGCGGGGAGGCCGCTTGCGGACCTCCCCACTTTCAATAACGAGCGCATGCGGCTGAAAGTTTTCAGCGCAGGGCCGCGTCCAAAGCCGCGTCCAACGCCGCGGGCCGATCGTACATGATGAAGTGGCGCGAAGGCTGGATAACTTGCACCTTGGCCTGCGGCGCGCCCGCGAGCAGCGATTCGTAGTAGCGCTGCTTCGCCGCGGGATCCGCGAATTTTCCGGGTCCGAACGGATCGAGTTGCGGGTCGAACGGCGCGATCTCCAGGATCGGCACGGCGGCGCTTTTCAGGCCCGGACGCAGATCGAGCAGCAGATCTTCCTTCACCCATTGCGCCGCAACGGCCGGATCCGTGTTGGCCGCCGCGTTTGCAATCGCGTCGACGTCTTTCGGCGAGGTCACCATATAGGGCAGCGTGCGCTTCTGCGATGCGGCGAATTGCGCTTGAGGCGTGGCCGCGATCATCGCGGCGGTTTGCGCCGCCATGGCGCTGCGCTGGGGGGCGTTCATGAAATCCATGCCGGGAAAGATCGGCAATCCGTCAACCGCAATCGCGCTGCGCAGACGATCCGGATGCTGCTCCGCAAGCGCGATCGCGAGCGTTCCGCCGATACTATGACCGATCAACGCCGGCTTTTGGATCCCGCGCGTTTCGAGCAAATTCCAAAAATCGGCCTCGACGGTGGTAAAAAGCGGGGTGCTCACGCCGGGCGCTCCATCGAAGCCCGGCAGCGTGATCGCGTATACACGGTAGGCGGGCGAGTAGCGCGCGATCTCGCGGGTCCATTCCCACGGCCCGCATGTCAATCCGGGAATGAAGATGAGCGCAGGCTTGCCGGCAGTGCCGTAAACATCGACTTTCAACGAGCCGCTTTGGAATGATTCCGCCGAAGCGGGTGCAGCGGAACAGAGCACGCTCAGCGCGAGCGCGCATACAATGGCGAGACGACGCATGGTGTTACTCCTCTACGGATGCGGAATCGAAGATGTCTTCGACGGGTTTTTCGAACAATTTGGAGATTTTGAACGCGAGCGGCAGGCTCGGCGCGTATTTTCCGGCTTCCAGTGCGTTGACGGTTTGCCGCGCGATACCCAAGCGGTCTGCCACCTCGGCTTGCGACCAGTCGCGCTCCGCGCGCAGCACGCGGATGCGGTTTTTCACTACCGGTATTTCCGCGATACGAACGGGGTCGCCGCCCACCACGCGATCATAACCACGGCATAGGTGCACCAGGCGCTGGGGCGCGGCAAATGCGCAACCTCGAGAAAACCGTATGTAACCGCAAGCATAGCCGTTACGCCGGCGGCAATCGCCAACGCTTCGAGGTGAATCTGGCGTTCGAGTTCGTCGATGCGTTGCATCATCTCGATGAACGATGCGAAAACCACCGCGATGGGAACCAGCGGCGCGAGGGCTACAACGATGCGCCACGTGCCGGTTAAACCGTTGTTCAACGCATACGTGCTCGCAAGAACCACGGCCACGTACGCTGCGATACCGAGCCAAAAACGGATCTGATAGAGCCGCTTGGCGGCGTCAGTAGGGTTGGTGGGCCGGGCCTGTTCCGATTTCGTCATGGCGCGAGTGTAACGTAAAGGTGACACCATGTCAACTATACGCGACAGTAAGTCGCGTATACGCGCGGACCCGCTTGGGGCCGGGACCGGTCCTAGTTTTCGGCCGGAATGCCCGAGGCCGCGTCCCAAACGTCCCATTCTTGGCGTAAAAACGGCGTGCTACGGTGTGGACACTCGCAGCGGACGACGATGAAACGTCAACCGGTGCGGGTCGTTATCCCGGCCGTATCGAGCGCCGGAAGCCGCCCGGCCTTCCCCCAGGACGTGCGGCGCGCCGTCCGATGCACCGGCGGGCGTTACGGCATACGCGGCGATGACGTGCGGGCAGAGAGGCTGGCGGGCTAGTTCCGCCGGCCTGCTCGCTTTTTGGGGGGAATTATGCTTCCCCGCGAATTGCCGGCTTGAGCAGCACCTTGGTGTATCCTTGCGTGCGAAGATCGAACTTTTCGTACGCGTCCGGCGCCGCGTCGAGCGGCAGCCGATGGCTCACCAGGAAGCTGGGCTTGGCCAAGCCTGCGATGATTAAGTCGCGCAGATAGACGTTGTACCGCTTTACCGGCGCTTGCCCCATCTCGATGCTCGCGCCTTTCTCCCACGCTTTGCCGAGTTCGAGCGTGAAACGGCCTTGTTTCTCGTCTTCCGTCACGCCGCGCGGATCCTCCGGAAAGTACACGCCGATAAGCGAGATGTGGCCCGTCGGATTCACGACGCGCACGACGTCGCGCAGAATCTGGCCGGGATCCTGACGCTCTCCGGCCGCATCGTCGGCGTAGGCTTCGTAGCCGACCGCATCGATTGCGCACATCACGCCGGGCATCTTGTCACCCGCGCCGGGCCGCAAATTCTGGACCTTTTCGCGGTGCGGTTTGCGCAGTTCGAAAATCTGCTCCACCGGATCGCCCTTGCTGAAGTCCACCGGGGTTGCGCCTTCGATTGCGCGCACTTTCTCCAAACGCTCGGGGACGCAATCCACGACGTAGATTTCCGATGCGCCTTTTATGCGGGCGCTCAAGGCCGCCATGAGTCCGACCGGCCCGGCGCCCCATATCGCGACCGTGTCCCCCGCTTGCACGTGCGCCTGTTCGGTTGCATGATAACCCGTCGGAAAAACGTCGGCCAGAAGCACGAAATCGTCTTCCCATTGATCGCCGGCGGTACCGGGCAACTTCAGGCAATTGTAATCGGCGAACGGCACGCGCACGAACTCGGCCTGTCCGCCGGCGTACGGGCCCATTCCGGAATAACCATAGCCGGCGCCGTGGCTCTTCGGATTGGTGGTCAGGCACGCATTGGAAAAGCCGCGCGCGCAGTTGAAACAGAATCCGCACGCGATATTGAACGGCAGCACCACGCGATCGCCGCGCTTTATGGTTTTGACGCTCGGACCGGCTTCCTCGATTACGCCCAAATTCTCGTGACCGAAGATCGTGCCCGGTTCGAGCGGCGCGCGCCCTTCGTACATGTGCAGGTCACTGCCGCAAATCGCTGAGGTCGTGAGCCGTAAAAGCGCGTCCGTAGGCTCCTGGATCGCCGGACGATCTACTTCCTCGACGACAACTTTGCGGGGTTCTTTCCAAACAACGGCTTTCATTAAGGTCTCCTTTGCGGCAGTGATTACCGCAGCCGTCGCCAAGCGTCACGTTCCTGCCGCCTGGCAGGCCGCAAAAAAATTCGATTTTGCATGGATTTTTAAAGGAAATCCACGATCGATAAAGTAGCCACGCAAGCAAACTCCGGCGCAACCGTGCGCCGCTTATTTAGCCGGCAGAGAGGACCGATGAATAAAGTTGATTTGATCCGTTCCGCTATGGAGCGGTTAGAACTGTCTCGTAAAGACGCCGTCGCGCTCGTCGACGGACTCTTTGAAGACATTCAAGGCGCCGTGATCTCGGGCGAGCCCGTCAAGATCCCCGGATTCGGCCAGTTCAAAGTTCGCGATCGCGCCGCGCGCATCGCGCGTAATCCTGCGACCGGCGAACCGGTCAAAGTTCCGGCGAAGCGCGTCTTCAAGTTCCTTCCCGCGAAAGCGCTGAAGGAAGCCGTGATGTCCAAGCGCGGCGGTAAAGCTGCGTCGAGCCGTAAGGCTGCGGCGAAGCCGGCCCGCAAAGCGGCGGCAGCAAAGAAGAGCACCGGACGTAAAGCGGCGGCGAAGCCCGTTCGCAAAGCGGCCGCGAAGAAATCGACGGGCCGTAAGAAACGCTAAACGCTTCAAGGTGAAGTAGGAACTGGCCGGGCTATACGCCCGGCTTTTTCTTTTATACCATAGACGCGATGTTGATCTTGAACGAGCGCGACGTGGAAGACCTGCTGCCGATGAATGAGTGCATCGATGTCTTGCATCGCGCGTTCGGCACGCTGGACGAATCGGGGTTCGTGCAACCGGTGCGGCTTATCGCCTGGAATCCGGCGCGCAGCGGCGCCGTAGGCGCGATGCCGGCCTGGATGGCGCAGCCGCATGCGATGGGGGCGAAACTCATCAGCGTTTTCCCGCAAAACCGGCAGCGCGGCTTGGATTCGCATCAAGGATTCGTCGCGCTCTACGATCCGGACGACGGCAGACCGCTTGCATTATTGCACGCGGGCGCGATAACGGCGATCAGAACCGCCGCGGTCAGCGGCGTAGCGACACGTTTACTTGCAAATGGCGCGGCGGGCACGCTCGCAATTATCGGATCCGGCGTGCAGGCTGCCACGCATCTGCAGGCGATGCTGGCGGTACGCAACGTAACGTCGGTCCGTGTTTGGAGCCGCACGGCGGAGCATGCGCAGAAATTTGCGGCATATCAACAGCGCGCGCATGGCGTGATGGTTGAGGCGGCAGCATCGGCGCGCGAGGCCGTAGCGAATGCGGATTTGATCTGCACCGTCAGCGCTTCGCGCGAACCGCTCGTGCACGGCGCTTGGCTGCGCGAGGGCGCGCACGTCAACGCCGCAGGCGCCAGCGTGCCGGGATTTCGCGAATTGGACGGCGATGCGGTCGCGCGAGCGCGCGTCTACGTCGACAGCCGTGAGAGCGCGATGGCCGAAGCCGACGAGTTGCGCTTACCGATCGCGGATGGACTCATCCGTAAAGATCACATCGTTGGAACGCTGCCCGAGCTCGCAGCAGGCACGTGCGCGGGGCGCACGAGCGCAAGCGATCTCACCCTCTTCAAATCGTGCGGCATGGCGGTGGAAGACCTGATCGCGGCACAATACCTGTACGAAAAGGCGCACGCGGAGAAACGCGGTACTGTCGTCGAGTTTTAGCCCGGCCGGGAGGCGGGCGCCCGCGAGAAGGCAAAGGCGTACACACGCAACGACGGGAGTGGACATCATGAATAGTACACGCACCGGTCTTCTTAGCTTCTTCCTGGGGGCGGCGCTCGTTTTAAGCGGCTGCAACGGCGGCGGAACGAGTTCGACACCGCCGGCGCAACCCACGAACCTCTCCGGCGACTACGCCGGCAGCGTTCAAGATTCCGCAACGGGAACGAGCGCCGCCACGGCGACCTTCGCCCAGCACGGTAGCAATGCGGGCGGGACTCTAACGACTACCGTATCCGGCAGTCCGCTGAACGCGCAGGTAACGTTCGCGATCGCGTCTTCGAATGCGATTACGGGTTCGATGGTTATCGACGAGGCGAATGGCACCACGTGCACGTTCGGATTCTCCGGCACGTACAACGCATCGGCGAATGTGCTGAGCGGCTCGTACACCGCGGTAACGAACTGTAGCGGTCAGCACGGCACGTACACGCTCACGCAACAGTGCACGGATACGATTACCAGCGCGGAACGGCGCGCGATGGGATTAACGCCTTGCTGAGATAAGGGACAAACTCTCGAGCGCGGCCTCCAGCTCCAGGGAAGCGCCGCGTTCGCAAAACGTTTGAAAATCAGCGCCGTCGAGCGAGGCTTCAATAACGGCGGACGCGTTGCGCATTGCCAGACGGTCCGCCTCTTCGCCCCACGCGTGTTCGCGAATTCGGGCCGCAGCGTATCCGAACAGCTCGGCCGCTCTGCCGGGATCGTGCCGCGCATGAAACGGCGCAGTGTACGCAATGGCGATAGCGCACGCGAGCGGATGCTGCGCGTCGGATGCAAGCCGCAGCGCTTGACGTGCGAATGGCTCGGCCTCGTCGGGGCGTCCGGCTGCAAACGCGTAGCCGGCAATATTCAGCGCAAAGTACATGCGCGAACTGCCGTTCGCGCATTCCAATCCTTCTCGTCCGAGCGCCAGCGCTCTCTCGAAGCATCCCGCGGATGCCTCGCGATCGGACCACCAATTCAGCACCAGGCACGCTTCTTCGCTTTCGCCCGCGCGGCGCGCGGTTTCCAGCGCCTCGGCGAACAACGGACGGGCGCGCTCGATGTCGTCCGGCGGAATCGAAAAAGCGCAGCGGCGCAGTACGGAACTCAGGACGCGCGGTTCCCCCAAGTGCCGCGCGCGTTCGATCGCTTCCGCTGCGGGAGCTTCGGCCTCTTCGAAACGATGCGCTCGCGCATATTGCTGCGCTGTTTGCGAGAGCGCGCGAATCAATCCGCGTTCGTCGTCCGAACCGCGGTAGAGGAGGACGGCACGCTCCGCGCATGCGAGCGCCGGTGGATACGAGCCGAGGTTGTTATAGAGCATCGAGGCGACGTATTGCAGCCGTCCCGCCGTCGC
>JAICWY010000002.1 GCA_025934645.1 Vulcanimicrobiia bacterium | reverse complement strand
CGGGGCGAGGATAGAACACCGGCCGTGGCGCGACGACTTCGGATGGGCGCGTAATGAGGCGCTCGCAATGGCGACGAAACGCTGGATTCTGCAGCTCGACGCCGACGAAGAATTGCTGCCGGAATCGGAACCTGCGATCCATGCGCTCAAAAACACGCCGGCGCACCTCAAAGGCTTGTTCATCCGTTGCAGCAATCGCTCCAATCAATATCGCGGAGCCGGCGGCGGCGTATCGCACTTGACCGTGCGCATCTTCCCGAATCACGCGCGAATCCGGTACTATGGCGCGATCCACGAGTTCCCGAGCGTAGACGGCGCGGATATTACACTCCCGGCGCTTCCATCGCCGGTCGCCATCCTGCACCACGGCTATCTGGACGACGTGATGGAAGCGCGTTCGAAGTTCGCGCGAAACCTCTCGATCATCGAAGCATCGGTGCAGCGCCATCCGGGCGATTCGTTCAATTGGTACAATCTCGGCGTGACGGCGTTTTTGGCCGGCCAATACGAACGCGCGGTCGAGGCGCTCTTGAAAATGCGCGGACTGGCGCGCGAAAGCGCAATGCGCGCTTTCGTTCCCAACGGATTGACCGTGCTCGCCGATACGCTTACCGACCACTTGCAGCGGCCGGAAGAAGGGCTCGGATACGCTCGCGAGGCGCTTGAAATCGCCGGCACGTACGGCAACGCGCATTTCGCCGCGGGCCGCGCGCTGGAAGATCTCAAGCGCTACGAGGAGGCACGTGAAATGTTCCGCGCCGCGATTGCGGACGGCGCGCATCTCTCCAAGCACTACGTCTCCGACGAAGATGTGCCGGTCTGGAAAGCGCAAAACTGCATTGCCGGAACGTACTTAGTGCAAGGCGACGACGCGAACGCGCTGCCCTGGCTGGAAGAAGCGTTACGCAATAGCCCCGGAACGCACCCCGTGCGGCATAACATTGCGGGCGCCTACGAACGTCTCGGCCGGCTCGACGATGCGGAGCGCGTTTTAAAGGCGCTGCGCGATGATTTCGACGACACGCTTTCCTGTGCCAATTACGCCAACTTCTTGCTGCGCCGCGGCAAAGACCGCGAAGCAATTGCCGCGATCGATGCGGATGCTCCGCGCGTGGGCGGCGAGACCGCTGCGGCAATGTACGCGACCGCAGCCGCGGTTATCCAGCGCAACGGCTGGGGCGACGGCGAAACGTATTTGCTGCAAGCACACGAGCTTGCGCCGGATTCGCCGCAAACAGCGGCGCTCTTGGGGGCGATGTATTGCTCCCGTTCGCAAAATGCGATCGCGCAAGGCGATTTCGCGGGCGCGCTCGCGCATGCCGAAGCGGGGCTCAAGATTGCGCCGGGCGACGGTGGTTTGCGTTACAATGCGGCAATTGCGTGCGTGAATCTGCAGCGGAAGGACGATGCGCTGGTTCACTTGTCCCTGGTGGACGCGCAGAACGCGCACGTGTACGAACGCGCCGAGTATATGCGTGCGGTACTGCTGCGCGAGCTCGGCGATTATACGGCCGCGCTCCACGCGCTCGATCGCATGCAAGAGACGTGCGGCGTGCAATTGGATGCCGTCCTGCTTCGCGCGGCGATACTGGAGTCTTCCGGAAGCGCGGGGGAGGCCGAGCGGCTCTTTCAAAGCGCGCTGCCGCTCAATCCCAAGCGTGCAGCCGTCGAACTCGCAAGCTTCTATCTGCGCGCCGGCCGTATAGCCGAGGCGCAACAAGTCGCGCAACAAGCGCTGGCATAACCCGGTCTTGGATTACTCGATCATCATTCCGGTCTTCAACAAGGCCGAACTGACCCGCCACTGCCTGCAGACGCTTCAAGCATCGCTGCACGGCGCCGGCGAAGGCGAAGTCATCGTCGTCGATAATGCGAGCTCGGACGAGACATCCGAAATGCTCGAAGAGTTTCCTTGGATCCGGGTCATTCGCAACGAACGAAACCGCGGCTTTTCCGGTGCCAACAACCAAGGGGCGGCGATCGCGCGCGGCCGCTTTCTCGCGCTTCTCAATAATGACACAGAAGGGCATCCGGGTTGGCTCGCGCACATGTTGGATGTCGCAAAGCAAACGGACGTTGGTGCGGTCGGCGCGCGCTTGCTGTTTCCGGACGGCACGCTTCAGCATGCGGGCGTGGCGATTGCCCCGAATGTCTACGGCCTGGCCGGTTTTACGCCGGTGCACGATATGTACCACATGCCCGGCACTTCTCCGCACGCGATGAAGACGCGCGACGTTGAGGTGGTGACCGCAGCGTGCCTTGTAACGCCCCGTGAGTTGTACTTGCGTCTGGGCGGATTGGACGAGACGTTTTGGAACGGCTACGAGGACGTCGATTATTGTTTGCGCGTGCGCGCGGCCGGGTTGCGCATCGTGTACGACGGCGCAGCGTCGCTCACACATTTTGAATCGCAGTCGGGCCCGCAGCGCTTTCGGCGTGTAGCTCACAACGTCGAGGTTCTCGCCAAGCGATGGAACGGAAAAGTCCCTTACGATGCGCAAGCCGCGAGTATTGAACGCGGAGCGGTCCGCCGGTACGTGCGCATGAGCCACGGCGCTTCAGTGGTGAACATCGTGCGGACGCCCGCGACAACGATCGTCTGCCATGGGAAACCGGAAAAACGGGCGGTGGTTGAGGCTGCGCTCCGGAAAAACCGTTCGCCTATCGACCGCGTGCTGTTCGTAAAGGATCGCGAGGCCGTCGAGCGCGTTCGTGCGGTAATGGAAGTGCGCGGAGACCGCTATCTTGCCCTCGTCGATGCGGACACCGCTGTTTCCGCCGGCTGGCTGGATAGGTTGGTCGCGCAGGTTGAATTTTCCACGAACACGGGCGCATCAACGTTTTCCGGCAGCGTGCCGGAAGAGAACGGCGCCGGTGTGTATACCGCGGATGCGGCGTGCACGCTCATCGCGCTTCGAAAGTTTCCCGCGCATCTGCGCCTCGGTGCGTTCGATACCCTGGACGCTGCCGTCGCCGATTTTCTCATTCGCGGCATCGCCTGCGGGGTGGGTACTCGCGCACTTCCGGAGATCGGCGTGAAATTGCCGGCTCGATCTGCGGATGCACAGTTCGCATCGACGGATCCCGTCCTCGTCGAGCAGGCCCTGCGGTCGCGTGAAGGGCGGCGGCCGGGCTTGATTTCGATCGTGATGCTCAGTTGGAACGCGCCGCAATTTACGAAAATGGCGCTCGAGTCGATACGGCAACATACGGAGCAACCGTACGAAGTCGTTATCGTCGACAACGGTTCGGGCCCCGAAACGGTGGACTGGTTGCGCACGCTCCAAGACGTGCGCGTCATTTACAATCCGGAAAACCGGGGATACGCGGGCGGGAACAATCAGGCTATCGCAGCGGCGCGGGGTGAGTACATCGTGCTGCTCAACAACGACGTTATCGTTACGGAAGACTGGCTGGACGGATTGCTGAGCGCGTTCGATCGCGTTCCCGGACTGGGCATGTCCGCGCCGCGCAGCAATCGCGTCGCGGGCGATCAGCAGACAGCCGATTCGAATTATGCCGACGGCGACGAAATGCAGGCGTATGCAAAACGTAGGCGCGAGCGCCACCGCGCGCAAGGGTACGTCACCGAGCGCGCGATCGGACTGTGTTTGTGCATCGACCGCCGGGTGATCGAAGAGATCGGCGGCATCGATGAACGCTTCGGCGCCGGAAACTTCGAGGATGACGACTTCTGCATCCGCGTGCGCGCGGCGGGATACCGCATTTACGTCTGCGATGACGTGTTCATTCACCATTTCGGCTCGCAGACGTTCGCGGCGAACAAAGTCGATTGGCAGAAGTCCATGCACGAAAATTGGGTGAAGTTCGCAAAGAAATGGGGCTACCCCGAGGTCTATCCGCAGAATGGATATACGCCCGGTCCCGCTATCGCGCGCGGTTTCGATCGCAGCCGTCACTACGTTGCGCTTCCGAAGCTTGACGCGAGCGAGGCCGGATAATGCGTTTTCACCGTCGACATCCGTACCTGCAGCATTGGTTGCGAGATGGAAACGCCGCTACAATCGTCACTGAAGAGACGCTTGCATTCGCGCGCCTCGAGCCGACGTTAGCCGGCGCGTCCGGCGCTGCAGCGCTCGATCTGATTTTTTCCGGCGGCGATGCCATAACGGTGGTGCCGTTCATCGACGTGGAGCCGGAGATGCTGCTGGAACGCGAGCGGTCGCCGCTTATCTGGCCGTACGCCTGCAACATGCTGTCCACCGGCGTTCTAGCCGCCCTGGAAGAACGGATCGTTCCGTGACTGCAGTCGTTGACGTTGGCGCGTCAGACGAATGCGGAGGCCGTCCGCGCGTTCGATTCTGCGTTTCATGACGTATTTCAAGCGGCGCGGGACGCGTGTTTTCTCGGCGCTGCCCCGTACGCGGACGTCTTCGCGGCCGCTGCGCCCTATGTGTATGCAGCGCGCTTTGCGGACGGAGCGCGAGTTTCCGTGCGCGACGATCGGGGCGGGACCGGCGCCGCGCTGCTCGGAGCCCGCGCGAACGTGTGCGCGGACTTGCTCGAGCCGCAGCGCAACGCGCTTGCGCGCCATTGGTTTGGATCGCCGCTGTTCGGCGAGGCGCCGGAAGATGCGGACGTCGGCATTTCGCGATCCGGATGTGCGCCGGTTCGCGCGCGCATTACCCTAACGTTGGACGATGCAGCCGGTGATAGCCGCACGGTAACGCTCGCGCGCCCCGTACCGAATGACGTGCTCTTGTCGTTCGATCCGGAAGATTCCGCGCCGGCGGGTGAGTTCGGGGTTCGCGTCGCGGAACCGAGTCCGTTACGCGAGTGGAGCGGCGCGCCGGCGGATATTCCCGCCGGCGGTTCGGCCGGACGGATTCTGCTGTTGTTGCGAGAGGATTGGCACAGCGCGCCGGATGCCGACACGGATGAAGCGCTTGCGCTCGCAGCGCGTCTGAGAGCCGAAGGCTTTACCGTGCGCGTTGCAAGTCCCACGCAATTGCCGGCGGGCGAACCGTTCGATCTCGTGCATGCCTTCACGCTGGACCGCGCACCTGAGATGTCACCCACGCTCGAGCGTTTGCGAGCCGCCGGAACGCCGGTCGTGGCGACGGCAAATTTTGCCCGCACGTCGCTGGAAGCCGCATGGGGCCCCTCGCTGCTGCGCGGTGTTTTTGCGCAGAAGCGCGACGAAGCGGAGTTGGAAGAGTTTTGTAGTTTGATACGCGCGCGCGCGATCGCCGACGATACGCAAGGGCCGCAGGATCCGCAGCCTTTCCCGGGATACGACGACGCGGTGCGCAACGCGCTCGCGCACGTCAACGCGTTGCTGGTCGGCAGCGCCGCGGAAGAAGCCTACGTGCGCGAACGCTTCGGCTTCATGGGCTCATGCGTTCAAACGATGCCGTACTGCCCGCCGGCCGAGGCAGTTTCGCCCGATGCGTTCGCCGGAACCGGCGACTTCGTGCTGGTGCACGCGCCGGTCGATTGGCGTGCCGGCGTGCCGCTCGTGGTGCGTGCCGCTGTTTCGCAAAACTTGCCGGTAGTCGTGGTGGGGCCGCCGGTAGACGGTTTCGCATACCGGGCACTGCTCGAGCTGGGGGGAGATCTCGTGCGTCACGCTCCGCGTTTGGACGATGCGGAAATGGAAGGGCTCTATCGCCGTGCGCGCGTGTATGCCGATATGGCGTGGGCGCCGTACGGGCTTTCCAGGCTGGCTCGGGCCGCCGCATCCGGGTGCCGGCTTGCGGTCTCGCGCCAGAGCCGCGCCGCCGAACTGTTCTCGAACGTGCACGTGGCCGATCCTGCGGACGAGGCCTCCGTCGCGGCCGCCCTCAGCGGCGCCTGGCACGGCGCGCCGGCAGGCTCGGCGCTTGCGGGACAGCAGCCGTTTCTGGCAATCGTCTCGGCCTACGCCGCGGCACAGCAGGCGTGCCGTCAGGCCTAAAATCCCCCGGCTTAGCCGCCGAATATTGAAGTAGGACTAGGTAGGAGGCTGACATGGATGTTCAGGCGGCCGCCGGAGCGGCGGCAATTCCTCAGCAAGCGCCCGTCGTGGCGCCTGCCGACGCGGCTCAACCCGCGCCTGCACCGGCTGCATCGGTACCCGAAGCGCAACCGCACGAGAGCGGCGAACTTTCCGGCGCTCTGGCAAAGATTTTCGCGCATGGCGGCAGCCCGCACGACGCGCCCAACGTGAAAGTTTCATATCGCGTCGAGCACGATCCCAACATGATCGTGACGGTTTTCAGCGATCCCCAAACCGGCGCCGTCATCGCGCAGCTGCCGGCGGAAGTGATGGTGCAGATCGCGCAATTCTTCGACAAACAATCCGGCGTCACGCTCGATCGGACGGCCTAACCGTGTCCGGAATCGGAAGCACGTCGACCTCGTACGTACCCGGCACCAACGTCGCGCCGATCTCGTTCCCAGGCATTGCGTCGGGCATCGATTATAATTCGATCATTCAGAAGCTGACGGCGATGCAGCTTGCGCCGGTCACGCAACTGAACCAGCAGATCGCAACGTTGAACGCCGCTACCACTGAGTTGATCAAGATTAACAGCATGCTGGCGTCCGTTCAGAACGCACTCACCGCGATGAGCGATCCGGCAATCTATAGCGCGATATCCGCTACGTCCTCAAACACGTCTATCGCAACCGCTGCGGGTATTGCAAATACCACCGCGACGCCGGGCACGTATCAGATTACGTCAACGCAGCTCGCAACCGCCACGCAAGTTACCGGCGCGGCGAACATGGGTCACACCATGCTCGACGTCATGCCCGGCACGACGGCGAACGGCACGCAGGTGCCGCTTGCCGACTCTTGGGCTTCGATAACGGCGTCCAACGGCACGGCGACGAGCGGCTCCATCACGATCGACGGCGTCAGCGTCAGTTACAACGTAACGCAAGATTCGATCAGCACGATCTTCGCGCGCATCAATACAGCGGTTCAAGCGGTCGACCCGTCGTTCAACATCGGGTTCCAAGCCGGAACCGACGTCGTTAAAATTACCTCGAGCAATCCGATCGCGCTCGGAGCGGCCGGCGATCAGGGAAACCTGCTGCAAGTGCTGCATGTGGATCAGGCGCAGGTGAATAATGCGCCCGGCGCGAGTTCGGTTACCGGCACCGCCGGCGTCGGCGGCATCAATGCAGGGCAAGACTTTTCGTATACCGATAGCGCCGGATACGCGACGAACGGTAATTACACGACCGCGGTAACGGCCGGTTCGTTCACGATCAACGGCGTGCAGATCGCTGTCGCGAGCAATCAGAACCTCTACGACGTCATCAAGAATATCAATCAATCCGCCGCGGGCGTCGTGGCAAGCTATAATTCGGCTACGGGCCAAATCACGCTGACGAATAAGAACACCGGCCCGCAAAGCGTGGTGCTCGGATCGTCCTCGGACACCAGCAACTTTCTTTCCGCAGCGGGGCTTACGCCCGCGGCCGGCGCGGCCACGACTCTGGGCACGCAGGCGTCGGTAACGGTCAAAACCGCCGGCGGCGCGACGCAGACGGTTTACAGCAACAGCAACACCGTTACGACCGCGATTCCCGGTGTGGCGTTGACGCTGCAGAGCTCGAGCACGCAGCCGTTCAACGTCACGGTCGGACAGGACAGTTCGTCTCTCGTAACCGCGGTGACCACGTTCGTTTCCGCCTATAACGCGGCGATCAACGAGATCAACACCGCTACTGCGGCGCCCGTTGTCGCCACGGGACAATCCGGCATCACCGGAACTCCGGCGACCACCGCCGTACCGGGCGGCGTGCTGTGGGGGAACTCGGACGTTTCGCTGATCAAAGATCAACTCGTCGGCATGGTGTCGTCTCTGAACCTGACGACCGGCACGACGTACAATTCGCTCTCGACCATCGGCCTGACGTTGACCAATTCATATACGCAGCTGGTTGCAAACTCGTCGAGTACGACCGGTACGACCGGCGCTCAAAACGCCCAGGTATCGTCGCAGCAAAGCGACGGCACCGACGGGCAGCTGCAGGCGCTCGACGTTTCGAAACTCCAAGCGGCGCTGGCCGCGAATCCGACGGCCGTGCAGAACCTGCTCTCCGGAGCGCAAGGTATGGTCACGCAGCTGGGGACGTATTTGACGGGCGTCACCGGGTTCGCAACGCAAGTGAGCAGCGGACTGCTGGGCACCGCACCGTCGGTGTCGATGATGCAGGCATACGAGAATTCGAACGCCTCGCAGATTACCTCGATTCAGGAGCAAATTTCGCTGATTCAAACCAACGTCAACCAGTACGCGGATTCTTTGCGCCAAGAGTTCGTTGCGGCCGAAACGCAGCTTTCGGGCTATCAGTCGCTGCAGCAGCAACTCGGTTCATTCTTCAAGTCGTCGTAACTAGAGAATTTTATGAAACGCTCTGTCGACCAACAGTATTTGGAAACTTCGATTGCAACCGCATCGAAGGAAGATCTCATCCTCAAAGTGTTCGATTTCTTGGTTTTGAACGCGACGCAGGCTCTCGAAAAGCTGCAGAACGACCGCGAAGATATCGAGGGCATTCACAAATCGCTGCTCCGCGCTCAACGCGCGCTGGCGTTGCTGATGGGCTCGCTGGACATGGAGATCGGCGGCGAAATTTCGCGGAATTTGTTTCGCGTGTATGAGTTCTGGCACCACGAACTGGTCATGGCGAACATGCAGAAAGATCCCGTGCGGGTCGAACGCATTTTGCCGAGTTTCAAAGACTACCGCCAGATGTGGGGCCAGGCCGTGACGCAATTCAAATCCATGCGCAACGACGACGCCGTCGGCGCGGCGGGTGGATTTGCAGCAGTCGGGTAGTGCCGCATCGCTGCGCGCGGCGGTAGAGCAGGAAGTCGGCGAACTGGAAGGCCTGTGCGGGCGTTTCGAGCGGTGTTTGATGCGGCGGACGTGGGATGACATGGACGCGGCAATGGCCGATGCACGCCGGGTCACGCATGCGCTTCAAAACGCGATGGAAGCAGCCGTACCGGTGCGCGACGCCGAGTTCGACGAGCGGATCTACCGCCGGCTTCGCATGGTTTACGCATTGCGATCGCAGCAGATGGAACGGCTAGAGCAGTATCACTCGGCCGTCGGGGAACGCCTTCATTTGATTTCGCGGTGGAAAAACGCGCTGCGTTCTATGAGCGCAGAGCGCGCCGCCTCGCGCTTGGGTTCGCTCGACCGGCTTAGTTAAAAAGTGCGGTGAGCGCGGCGATCAGCGCTCGCGCGGCCGAATCCAGCGCATCGTCGTGCGCAAACAACAATCCCGTGGTGCGGTCGATCCGCATGCGGACGAAGAAGCGCTGCAACTGCGTCGCCGCGGTTTGCGCGTACGTTCGCAACGCCGCTTCCGCTGCGTCGATGCGCTCCGCGGGAGCAGCGGCGTGTACGCGCCGCGCTTGCAGCGCGAGCGTCAATTGCCGCGCCTTCGTGAAGTCCCAGCGTCCGCTGTCGCCCTGCATCTTGGCAAGCACGGCCAGCGTCGGCGCTTCCAGCTCGACTTGTAATCCCAGCGCGTTCGGCTCCGTGGCCGGCGCGGCTTGCACAGGCGCAGGCGCGAATTGATCCACGCGCGCGAGCATTGTTCCGGCGTACTCCGCGATAGGTTCTTTGCGTCCCATCTTTTCGTGCAGGACGACGCGCTGCAGTAATTGCGATTGCGCGTCCATGTGCGCTTTTAGCCCTGCAACGTCGCTTTGGTCGATCGCTCGCGTGCACGCGAGCGCGCCGCCCAAGATGAAATGGTTGAGGAGCGTCGGGGGCTTGGACCCCGAGAAGATGCGCTCGAAGTATGCAATGGAAGGGCGATCCAGCCGGCCATACAGCACGACGGCCTCGCGCGCGGCAGGTTCGATATCCGGCGGCTGTTCGGGGGGCGCCGGAGTCGATGGTTCTTCCACAGGAACGCCGGGTTCGGGATCGGGCGAAGGCTGATCCGGCGGCGGCGCGGGTTCCGGCTGCGAGGGCGGCGCGATGGGCTGCTGCGGCGGCTCCATCGGGGGCCGGTACTCGCTAAGCGCGGCATCTGCGGCTTCGTGTTCGAGCTCTTCCTCGGTGTCGAGCTCGTATATCGGCAGTTCTTCAAGGGGCGGAGGCGTTTCGTCGTAGAGCGCGCGATCGAAGCGCTGCACCTGCGAGGCGAAACCCGTTTCTGCGCCGGCCTTACGCGAAACGATAGCGGATTTGGCGCCGACCACGGCCGTTTCTTCGGCGGTAACAGTTGGTGAGATCACCAAAGGCTTATTCCCAAGCCGCACGCCGGCTTTCCAAAGAAACGTCACGCGCGATTTGGGCGCGAGGTTCCCGATCGCCGTCCCGGGTCCGAAGAGTTCGTCGGCCGCGTCGTCGAGCTGCGGGCGCCCGTCGCGCACGAAGGAGCCGTTGCGGTAGGTCGCGCCGCCCGGAAGCGGCACCGCGACACGAATGTTGCGCGCCACGACCGCGCCCTCGTTCGTAAGGCTAAGAGCAAGCGTGACGATCGCGCCCGGGATGACGTCTCCCGGCGGCGAGGCGGTTAATTCCACTGCCAGAACGGCGCTCTGCAAATGCTGCTCGCCTTCGGCTTCTACGGCGCCGCCCTCGGTGCTCACGCGGGATTCCCAGTCGCCGCGGTGCGGCGCAGGGACGCCTAATGCGGCCCTCTGCAGCTCGACCAGCCGCATGTCCGCGCTCGCTTCGAAATCCGGTTCGCGGCGCATTAGCCTGCGCGGCGCAACCGCGTGAAGAGCCGGCTGAAAAAGCCGGAATCGGCGTCCGGCGCGGGCTCCGCAACGGCCGCCGGCGGACGCTGCATTTGAGCCGCTATGCCGCGGGCGACGAGCGCGCCTTGCACGTGATCCTCACGAACGAGCGTGCTCGCGCGGTCGGCGGCCTCTTCCATCGAGAGATGGCCCAGCATGGTGAGCCGGCGAGGCAGACCCGAAGACGCGCGAACGAGCAGCGCCCGCGCCTCCGGCGTAAAAATCTGCTGTCCGGCGCCGAGTCCGGCACGCGAGAGGCGGAAATCCAAAATCGCTCCGCTCGTTGCTTCATCGAGCGGCTGCAGGCGGATCCAGGAGTCGACACGATCGGCGAGATTATGCCGGTCGTTGATGCGCTGTTCCAATTCGCTTTGGCCGAAGAGCAGAATGTTGAGCAGCTTCTTTTGCGGCACTTGATAGTTGAGCAGAAGCCGGAGCGCTTCGAGGCCTTCGTCGCTGATATTTTGCGCTTCGTCGACGATCAACACGAGCGCGCGGCTCTCCAAAACAGCCGTTTCGAAGAAGAAGTTCTTGAGCGCGTTTTTCAAAGCGGCGCTCGAGCGCGGCGGCAG
This sequence comes from Vulcanimicrobiia bacterium, assembly GCA_025934645.1. Lineage (GTDB taxonomy): Bacteria > Vulcanimicrobiota > Vulcanimicrobiia > Vulcanimicrobiales > Vulcanimicrobiaceae > JAICWY01. Next base: position 84,862 of record JAICWY010000002.1, on the reverse strand, counting down.
CGAGAGGCCGAATACCCGGCCGACGGCCATCAAGAACTCGACTTCCGTCGCGAAGGTGGGATCCAAAATCTTGCCGAGCACGACGCGATCGTCTTGCAGCAGCTCTTGTTCCAGCGCTCCCGAGAGACTCGTTTTTCCGGTTCCCGGCTCACCCAGGACGACGGTCAGGCCGCGCGATTCCTCAACGCATGCCGCCAGGCGGTCCTTCGCCTTGCGCAGCGCGCCGAGCTCGCAATAAAAAAACGGATCCGCCGTGTCTAAGAACGGATCTCGTTCGAGCCCGAAGTACCGGTAATACTTCGACATTCGCTCGGACGTTAGACCCGTGGCGGCTGAAATCCGCCTTCGGCAAGAAGTGCGTGCGGCGCGAGCTCTGCAAGCGTTGCCGTGATGCGCTCGGTGAAGATCGCAGGCGATGCATCGCGGCTCACGGCCTCCAAAGCGGCACTGCGCAACGCATGCCAAAGATTTGCGTCGTTGTTGAGGCGGTCGATGGCCTGCGCCCACTCCTGCGGCGAATCGGCAACGAGCAGCTCGCGTTCGTGCCGCCAGCCGAGCTGACGGGCGAGAAGCGGCGTGGCGATGACCGGAAGCCCGTGAGCGGCGGCCTCGTAAACCTTTTGCGGCAGTCCCGCGGCGAAGCGCGTCGGTGCGATGAACATGCGCGCGCGCGCATAATAATCGCGCAGATCCGGAACGGCGCCGCAAAATTCGACGACGGATCCTGCTGCAGCACGGAGCGCCTGCGAGGTCATGACGCCCGCATGCAAAACGCGCGCATCCGGCCGCTGGGGTGCGACGTGCTGAACGAACCACGCGAGCGCGTCTTCATTCGGACTGCCCGGTTCGATGGCGCCGACGAAGAGCAGTCCGGTGCGATCTTCGAGCGCCTGCGGTGCGGGTTTGGGCTCCAGGCTAAACGAGAGCACGCGAACCGGAGCGCTGCAGCGCCGCGCGATTTCGTCGCGATCGCCCGGAGAAACCGCAAAAATGGCATCCGCGCCCGCAAGCAGCGCGACTTCGCGATCGATGAGATCTTTTTGCGTCTGCTCGTTTAGCGGCGTGCCGAACAGCTGCGCTTTGATGATATCGCGATGTGCGTAAATCGCTTCCGCATCGTACACGAGCTTCCACGTGCGCTGCTCCGGAACGCCATCGAGTGCTTTGCGCACGAGCTCCATATTGTGCGGTCTGCTAACCCAAAGCACGTCAATCGAAGGGAGCAAATCATCGAGCGTTGATGCAAGCATCTTTGTCCCCAGCCCGTAAAGGATATTTATCCCCGGTATGCCGCCGCACAGCGGTTCTTCGTCTCGCGGACTCAAAAGCGGATAGAATGTTACATCGCCCTGGGCTTTGAGCGCGTCGAGAGCATCGTGCGCCCGTGGGTATCCACGCCCGAGTTCCCTGTACGGAACGCGATCGTCGACGACGAGAATACGCGGCCGATGGCCCGTTGAAGCCGCCGTCCGGGTTGGCGAGACCATGCCCCGAAGTGCGCGCCGGAATTGAAACAAACCGCCGGCGTCCACGGAACGGACTGCGCGGTTTATGGCGCGCCGGACGTGGTCGACATGAGCTGCGGCGTGCAGTTGCGCCTGCTGGTCGATTTGCTGCGATGCATAGATTGCCTCGAGCGCGGCAACGTACCCATTCGGATCGGTGAGAGCCGGATGAATTTCGTCGATGTTTTGCCGTAGCGTAATGGCCGCATTCTGCTGAAGCCCGACCGGTGTACGCAACAAAAGGCGCCGGACGAATTCCAGGTCGCCGCCATGCGGTAATCGCTCGTCGAACGTTCCGAGTTGATCGATGACGCGTCGCCGGTGAGCTACCGCGGGCAGCGGAATCGATTCTCCGAGGGGAGCGCCGGTTTCCGCTAGCGGTGCACCTAAAAAACGTTCGTACAGGGCCACCACGGATGCGCCGTCAACAGCCTCTACGTCGACAGGGGCGACGAGCGTATCGATCTGATTCGTCGCAAAGGTCTGCGCGACGCGCTTTAGATGACCCTCGGGCCAGCGGACAGCAGGATCGCAGTAAACGATCAGATCGCCGTTAGCCAGTTTGAGCGCATCGTTGAGGGAAACGGCGCGGCGCAGAGCGCCCCGGTGCGCGACCATTCTCGTACGAATACCGCCGGTATGCGCCCAAAGCATCGGGCCCATATCGCGGGCGGAATCGATGACCAGCACGAGTTCGGCGTTCGCATAGCGTTGACGCTCGATCATTTCGATTGCATCGATGGCGCGTTGCGTGTCATCGCTGCAAATCAGGATGATGCTGAGGGATGCTTCCGCCGCGCTTGGCGCCGACCGGGATTGCACGAGCAGCCCGCTCAGGCGCTGTGCAATGGCGTCGATACGGTGCTGTTCTTTTGGAAGAATCGCGGAAGCCGTTTGCGGATACGCGCGAAGATTATTGATCTTCGCATTCAAAAGGCGCGCAATCCCATGCTCCCGGCCGGCAATGAGCTGTTTGTTCGCATCAACGATAAAACGCTCGAGCAAATAGAGATGGTCGAGCAGTTGGCGTCCGGTCGAAACGTAGTTGTGCTCGCCGGTAATCTCTCCGGGATGCACGCGGATGCATACGCCGGCGGAATCCAAAAATGCAAAGCGCTTCCCGCGCGCAGCAAGACGAAGGCATAATTCCAGATCGCCTGCGACGAGGCCCGCGTCGAAACCGCCGTCGGCAAGAAGTTCCGAGCGGTTCCACAACGTCGTTGGCGTGCACATGTAACAGTCGTACGTGAGCAGATCTGCAAATTCGTTTCGGCCGCCCGCCGAGCTGCCGTGGAGATGACCTACGTGTCCGACGAACTCGAGGATCTTTTCGTTTTCATCGACTTTGAAATACGTCGTATAAAAATAATCGATTTCAGGATGTTGATCGTGCGCGGCGATAAGGCGCGCCAAGTGGCCGGGCAGCAAAATATCGTCGGCCGATAGAAACAGGACGCGTTCGCCGCGCGCCAGTTCCAGGCCGCGGTTATGATTCTGCACCATGCCGATGTTCGTATCGTTCCGGTACGCACGAATTCGGGAATCTTCAGCGGCCGCGTTCTGGATAATGTCCCAAGAACCGTCGGTAGAAGCGTTATCTACCACCACGATCTCCAGGCCGGGGACGGACTGAGCGCGCGCACTGGCGATTGCCCTCGGGAGAAAGCGCGCGTAGTTGTACGAGGTGACGATAATGCTGACGTCCACCTGGTCTGGTTTCATCATGCTTTCTTCAAGAATGCGCGTCTGCGTTCCGGCCCGGCATGACCCTGGCGGAAGCCGTTGAAATGACGAGGTGATGGAATTCGGCTTCTGGAGGAACCGGCGCGTTATGGTGACCGGTCATACCGGATTTAAGGGCGCGTGGTTGTCCGAATGGCTCGGGCACATGGGTTCTATTGTAAGCGGTTTCGCGCTTCCGCCATCCGGCGATCGTAATCTTTACGCCGAACTGCAATTGAACCGCCGGATGGATTGCAGTTTCGGTGATATCCGGGACCGTAACGCTTTTGAAAAGCGCCTTGCGCAGGCCGGACCGGAATTCGTTTTTCACCTTGCCGCGCAGCCGCTGGTACGTCAAAGTTACACCGAGCCGGTGGAAACGTTCGAGACGAACGTCATGGGTACGGTAAACGTTTTGGATGCGATCCGCCGCGTAGATTCCGTGCGATCCGTAGTCGTGGTTACGAGCGATAAATGCTATCAGAATCGCGAATGGAGTTGGGGCTACCGCGAGAACGAGCCGCTCGGCGGCGAAGATCCGTACAGCTCGAGCAAGGCAGCTGCGGAGCTCGCAACGCACGCCTTCAGGTCATCGTTTTTCCGTAACGGCGTGGGTATCGCGACGGTGCGTGCCGGTAATGTTATCGGCGGGGGTGACTGGAGTCCCGACCGGCTCGTGCCGGATCTCGTGAACGCCGCATTTACAAGCGGCGAGGCGCGGCTACGCTATCCGGGCGCGATCCGGCCTTGGCAGCACGTCCTTGAACCGCTCTGCGGGTATCTCACGCTCGCGCGCCGGCTTTTCGAAGATCCCGGCGGCTTTTCCGAAGCCTGGAATTTCGGTCCGAGAGCGGATGATACGCTCACCGTCGCGCAGGTTGCGGAACGAGTGTTGCAATCGTTGGGCCATCACGGGAAATGGATCGCCCACGAGGGCGAGCATCCGCACGAAGCCGGATTGTTGTCGGTAGACAGCAGCAAAGCCGCCGGAAAGCTCGGCTGGCGCGCGCGCCTGACCGCCGCTCAGGCGATCGAGTGGACCGGCCGGTGGTACCGCGAGTGGCACGCGGGCGCGAGTGCAAGAGAGCTCACCTCCGCGCAAATCGAGGAGTATTGCGCCGGATGAATGGCGCTCAACATTGCCGCGGCTGCGGTTCGGCGCTTACCACGACGTTTGTGGATCTCGGGCTATCGCCGCTTTCAAATGCTTATGTCCGGGCTGACCGGGCGCGCGCAGGCGAGCCGTTTTACCCGCTGCACGCGTACGTCTGCGATACGTGTTTTCTCGTGCAGGTCGACGCGTTTGAGAGCGCCGAGCAAATCTTCGGCGATTACGCGTATTTTTCGTCGTACTCGGACTCCTGGCTGGCGCATTGCAGGCAGTACGCGCAGGCCGCGCATGAGCGCCTGCAACTCGGCAACGATTCGCTCGTAATTGAAGCGGCAAGCAATGATGGCTATCTTTTGCAATATTTTCGGGAGCTCGGCACGCGCACATTGGGCGTCGAGCCCGCAAGAAACGTCGCTGCAGTAGCACAACAGCGCGGTATAGAGACGGAGCCTGTGTTCCTAGGCGCGGACACGGCGGCACAGCTCGCCAAGCGGTACGGAGCTGCCGATTTGCTGATCGCAAACAACGTCGTTGCGCACGTCCCCGATCTGCACGACTTCTTCGCAGGGCTGCGGACGCTTTTGAAGCCATCCGGAACGCTTACGGTAGAGTTTCCGCATCTCGTTCGTTTGATCGAAGGCGTCCAGTTCGATACCATTTATCACGAGCATTTTTCGTATTATTCGTTCTATGCGTTCGAGCGCGTCTTGGAACGGCACGGGCTCCAAGCCGTAGACGTACAGGAACTTCCCACGCACGGCGGATCGCTTCGTGTTTGGATCGGGCATGCGGAACAGCGTGCGAAAGAAGAGCCGGCGGTAGCCGAAATGCGTGCCGCCGAACGGCGTTTCGGCATAGCCGATCTCGCGACGTACGAAGCGTTCAGCCGTAGCGTGGAGCTGCGGAAACGGGAGATTCTTTCTTTTTTGATCGATGCGCGGAACAATGGTAAAACTGTGGCTGGATATGGAGCGCCCGCAAAGGGTAATACGCTGTTGAACTATTGCGGCGTGCGCGCGGACATGATCGCCTATACCGTGGACCGCAATCCGGCAAAGCAGGGAACCTTGCTTCCGGGTTCACGGATACCGGTATTCGAACCCGCACGCCTGCGCGAAACGCAACCCGATTTCGTGTTCGTTCTCCCTTGGAATCTCAAGGATGAAATTGTCGAGCAGCTTTCGTACGTTCGCGATTGGGGCGGCCGTTTCGTGACCGCAGTGCCGAGTCTGCAAATCTGGTGATTCTTTCCGGGACGCCGGTCGCGGGTGCGTTTATCGTAGAGCCCGAGCGCCATAAGGATCCGCGAGGTTTTTTTGCGCGAACCATTGACGCTGCAGTCTTCAGGCAGGCCGGACTAGCGTCGTCGTTCCCGGAGCATAGCATCGCATACAATATCGCAGCCGGAACAGTTCGAGGCCTGCACTATCAGGACGGAACGCACGCCGAGTGCAAGGTCGTCCGCTGCACGATGGGCGCGATTTTTGACGTCGTCGTCGATTTGCGCGCTGGAAGCCCGACGTTCAAGCGCTGGTATGCTCTTACGCTTGATTCAAAAAACCGCACCGCACTCTATGTGCCGGCAGGGTGTGCGCATGGATATCAAACCATCTCCGACAATGTGGAAGTGTTGTACGCGATTTCAGCGCCGTACGATTCCGGCGCCGCCCGAGGCGTTCACTATGCTGATCCGGAGCTTTCGATTGCGTGGCCGCTCCCGGTTTCAGTCATCTCGGAGCGCGATGCTCAGCTGCCGCGTCTTGCGAACGCTGTGCTGCCCAGGCTTTAGGAGAAGAATTCGGACACCGAGTCGATCACCCGCTCGACGAGAGCCGCCTGCATGTTTGAATGCAAGGGAAGTGTGACGACTTCGGACGATACGGCGTCGGTGACGGACATGTCGCCCCGGCGGCAATCCGCAAAATAGCTATGCTTGTGAACCGGCATGAAGTGGATGCCTGCCGCGATGTTCTTACGCTTTAAGTGCTCGATGAAAGCCCCGCGCCGGCCGTCTTTTACGCGCAAGCTGTAAATGAATGGGCTGACATCCGAATAATCGAGGCGCAGAACCGATACGCCATGTAATTTCGCAAACGCCGAGCTATATTGTTCGCAAACGGCTTGCCGGCTCGCAATAAATTCGTCGACGCGCTTTATCTGCGAGACTCCGACGCTGGCCATGATATTGGTAAGATGGTAACGGAAGCCTTGATCGACGACGTCGTATTCCCAAGCGCGGGAGTTCTTATAGCGCTCCGTCGTGTCTTTGTCGACGCCTAGCAGGCGAAGGCGCTGGAGGCGCTGAGCCTCTTCAATCGTGTTCACGATGACGCATCCGCCGTCGATGGACGTAATGATTTTGACCGGATCGAAGCTGAAGCATGCGACATCGCCGTAGCTGCCAATCTTGCGGCCGGCGACCGTCGTTCCGAAGGCGTGACATCCGTCTTCGATGACGCGCAGCCCGTATTTTTGCGCCAGCGCGTAGACCCCGCTCTGATCGCACGGAATTCCGGAAAAATGGAGCGGAAGCAGCGCTTTTGTACGCGGCGTTATGAGCTCTTCGGCCTTTGCGGCATCGATTCCGAGATCGCCGTCCCGGATATCGCACATGACGACATGTGCTCCGGTATATCCGATCGCTTGATGGTCGGCAACGTAGTTGAATGACGGGACGATAACTTCGTCTCCGGGCCCGACGCCGGCGGCGATAAGGGCTATATGAAGGGCCGAGGTTCCGGTGTTCGTCGCGACGACAAACCGGTTATCCAGTCCGAGGTACGCTGCAATTCGTTCTTCGAAGTCTTTCGTCGTCGCGCCCATGCCAAGCCATCCGACATCAAAGGCGTCGGTGAGATGCTTGAGCGTGTCAACGCCTATATGAGGCGCGAAAACGGGAATGTGCGGTTGCGTATCCGGTCGTTCAGACGTAACGGTTTGCTGCATGGCTTCCTTGGAGTGAGTCATAGCCTTCAGGTTTAATCATCGGCCTGTAGCGGCCGGGCATTGAGCATGAAACCGTATTCCAACGTTCAAATGGATGGTCGTGGAGATTATACTGTGGGGAGCAAAGGGGCACGCACTCGTGCTTCACGAGCTCTTTTTACGGGACGGCATCGCCGTTGCCGCGCTTTTCGACAACGATGCTACTCGTACTTCGCCCATCCCGGGCGTGCCCGTGTACGCCGGTGAGGCGGGATTCAAGCAGTGGCTCGAGGCGGTCGACCCCTCCGGGTTCAGCGGTTTGGCGGCCATAGGCGGTGCGAGGGGATCAGACCGGCTCGCCGTGCACGAATTGTTCCGAAAGCACGGCGTGCGCGTCGCTACAGCCGTTCACCGGCGTGCTTTTGTCGCTTCGACGGCGATCCTCGGCGAAGGTGTTCAGGTGCTCGCCGGGGCGGCCGTCGGAGCGCAGGCGCGCCTGGGTGAAGCGGTCATCGTGAACACGAATGCAAGCGTCGATCATGAATGCCTGCTGGACGACGGAGTGCACGTCGGCCCCGGCGCCACTCTTTGTGGTTGCATAGCCGTCGGGAGCAATGCTTTCATCGGTGCCGGGGCGACGATTCTTCCCGGACTAACGGTGGGTGCAAGCAGCATTGTCGGCGCCGGAGCAGTCGTTACAGCGAACGTTCCGGAGGGTGCCGTCGTTGCCGGCGTGCCCGCACGTGCCGTGAGCTAGGCTAAGACCACACTTTCCAGGGAGCGCGGCCCTCGCGCCACAATTCCTCGAGTAGAATCTTGTCGCGAAGTGTATCGAGCGGTTGCCAAAATCCATCGTGCTTATATGCAGCGAGTTCTCCGGCTGCGGCCAGTTGCTCTAGCGGTTCCTTTTCCCAACTCGTATCGTCGCCCGAAATGTATTCGATAACGCGCGGGTCCAGAATGAAATAGCCGCCGTTGATCCACGCGCCGTCGCCTTCGGGTTTTTCCTTGAAGGAAGTGATGCGGTGCCGGTCCATTTGAATGTGTCCGAAACGGCCCGGCGGCTGCACGGCGGTCAGCGTTGCCATGCTGCCTTTGTCACGATGAAACGCAATCGACTCGGCGACGTTCACATCGCTCAGGCCGTCTCCATACGTAAAGCAAAACGGCTCGTCGCCGAGATGGTGACGCACGCGCCGGAGGCGGCCGCCTGTCATCGTGCTTTCGCCTGTGTCGACAAGCGTAACGGACCACGGCTCCACGTTGTTTTGATGAACGGTTAGCGCGTTTTTGCGGAAATCGATCGTGACGTCGGACATGTGCAAGGAGTAGTTGTGGAAATACTCCTTAATCATATAGCCTTTGTAGCCGCAGCAGATTACGAAATCGTTGATGCCCCAATAGGAGTACGTTTTCATGACGTGCCAGAGGACCGGCTTCCCGCCGATTTCCACCATCGGCTTCGGGCGCGCTTGCGTTTCCTCGCTGAGGCGCGTTCCTAAACCGCCGGCTAGGATGACCGCTTTCATTCCGGATCGCTGACGCAGCGCAGATATCCGTTCGGCGCTACGGTGAGAAGCAATTTCCCGTTATACTCAGGGTCCATCTCAAAGCGTTTGTTTTCCGAAAGAAATTTTTTAACGGCGCTCATCGGGTTGTTACCCACGCCCCAGGGCCGGTCGGGAAAGGCGTCCTCGGGCATGTGTTCGACCACGGTATCCATGACGATGAGATACCCGCCCTTGCGCACCAGGGGCGAATAGGCGCGCAGTTCTGCAAGAACGTGATCTTCGGTATGATTTGAATCGAGCACGACGACGACGTTCGTTCGATCTCCGATGCGCTCGAAAACGAATTTTACGACGTCCGGATCGATCGAAGAACCCTCGATCATTTCAATCCGGTCGGCAACCGGGTGTGTTTCAATTGCTGCGCGGTTATGCGCCCGAATATCGATGTCCACGCCGAGAACGAAGCGCTCGCCGCCGAGCAGTTTCAAAAGCGATGCATAAAAGATAATGGAGCCGCCGTGCGCGATTCCGGTTTCGAAAACGCAGTCCGGGCGAACGCTCCAAATAATCTCCTGAAGCGCGACAAGATCTTCCGGATATTGAATTACCGGACGGCCGAGCCACGAGAAATTATAAGAATACCGGTACTCGCAGCTGCGCACAAACAAATCGCGCGCAAGTTCTCCAATCGATGGGTCTGCGTGCATCTGCTCGATCAACTCGATACTCTTCGGTTCCACGCTGCTTCCCTTCGAGCTCAAACCGGCTGCACGTTTAAGTGCTGGCTCGCCACCAGCTGATTCGCCCGGAACAAGCTCTCGAATTGGCCCGCGTCTGTCCACCAGCCTTCGAGCACGTCGTAGAACAGGTCGCCTTCCTTGATATAGGCGTTGTTCACGTCGGTGATCTCCAGTTCGCCGCGCGCCGAGGGTTTGAGGCGGCGGCAGAAGTCGAAGACGCGCCGGTCGTACATGTAGATTCCGGTCACGGCATACTTGCTCTTGGGTTCGATCGGCTTTTCTTCGATCCGCACGATGCGATCGCCGTCGAGCTCCGGACAGCCGAACCGTTCCGGGTCCTCCACTTCCTTGAGCAGAATGCGAGCGCCGGAATCTTGCTCTTCGAATTTGCGCACGTAGGGCGTGATGTCGTCTTGAATGATGTTGTCGCCCAGAATGACCGCGACGCGTTCGCCTTCCGCGAAGTGCTCGCACAGTTTGAGCGCGTCGGCGATGCCGCCTTCGCCTTCTTGGTACGTGTAATTGATGTCTTTCAAGCCGAACTCGCGGCCGTTGCCTAGCAGACGCAGAAAGTCGCCGGCAGAGTTGCCGCCCGTGACGATCATGATGTCTTTGATGCCGGCTTTAACGAGCGTTTCGATCGGATAATAGATCATCGGCTTATCGTAGATCGGCAGAAGATGCTTGTTCGTAACCTTCGTCAGCGGACGAAGCCTCGAGCCCAAGCCGCCTGCAAGAATAATGCCCTTCACCCTAAATCGCTCCTACCGGTGCGCGTACTGACGCTTGTAGTAATGTAAGAATTCGCCGCTCTTGAGGGGGCGCCACCACGCCTCGTTGCTGCGGTACCAGTCGATCGTGGCGCGCAAGCCTTGCTCGAAATCGACGCGCGGCGCCCAGCCGATGTCGCGCGCTTTCGTGCAGTCGATCGCATAACGGCGATCGTGGCCTTCGCGATCGGCGACGTGGCGAACGTGCGTGTCCATCGAGCGCCCGCACGACTCGACCAAGGTGGTCGTGATCTCCATGTTCGTGCGCGGATTTCCGCCGCCGATGTTGTAGACGTTGCCCAGTTCGCCGTGTTCGAGCACGTGCAGAATGCCGCGTGCGTGATCTTCCGCGTGGAGCCAATCGCGGATCTGCATGCCGTCGCCGTACACGGGCACTTGCTCATCGTCGAGCAGATTGGTCACGAACAACGGAATGAGTTTCTCGGGATACTGATACGGCCCGTACGTGTTGGAGCCGCGCGTGATCATCACCGGCGTGCGGAACGTGTTCCAGTACGCGAGCACTTGCATGTCGCCGCCCGCTTTGCTGGCGCTGTACGGACTGCGCGGGCGCAGCGCATCATCTTCCTTCGATTCGCCGCTTTCCACGTCGCCGTACACTTCGTCCGTCGAGACTTGCACGTAACGCGGAATGCGGTGTCTGCGAACCGCTTCCAGCAGTACGTGTGTGCCCAGGATGTCGGTGCGAAGGAAAGCTTCCGGATCCAAAATCGAGCGGTCCACGTGCGTTTCGGCCGCAAAATTGACGATGGCATCCACGCCTCCTGCGAGCGCGCCGTCGACTGCCGCGGCGTCGCAAATGTCGCCGTGGACGAAGCGGTAGTGCGGGTCGGCCTCAATGTCCGCGCAGTTGGCGGGATTGCCGGCGTAGGTCATCGCGTCGAGATTGACCACGCTCCAGCCGGGCCGCTCGCGCAGCACCACATGAATAAAATTCGACCCGATAAAGCCCAGGCCGCCGGTGACGAGAAGGCGCATAACGCCGCACTGTTTTGTGGTCCCGGCGGGCCGCGCCTTTGGCCTTGCAGGAATCTTTATGGTTGAAGGGCCTCGCCGGAGCGTGCTATACTCGTCCGGTTGTTCTCACTTCACCCCGCAAGGATGGGGGGTGTTATGGCCTCATTAGCGACCGGTGCCAGGATGGCGGCCGGCCCGAGGTCCAGAAAGGATCCGACTTTGTCAGTCATTTCCATGCGCGCCCTGCTCGAGGCGGGCGTCCACTTCGGCCACCAGACCCGCCGCTGGAACCCGAAGATGAAGCCGTTCATCTTCCAAGAGCGTAACGGCATCTACATTATCGACCTGGGCCAGACCGTCCAGCGCCTGCGCGAAACCTACGAAGCCGTCAAACAGATGTCCAGGGAGGGCAAAGTCGTGCTCTTCGTCGGCACCAAGAAGCAAGCGCAAGACGTGGTCAAGGAAGAGGCGGAGCGCGCCGGTACCTACTTCGTGAACCAGCGCTGGCTCGGCGGCACCCTGACCAACTTCTCGACGATCCAGAAGCGCATCGCGCGCCTCCGCGAACTCGAGAATATGAAGCAGCAAGGCGACTTCGACCGCCTGCCCAAGAAAGAAGTAGCCAAGCTCTCCGACGAGATGGGCAAGCTCGAGCGCTTCCTGGGCGGCATCAAGGACATGCACCGCCTGCCGGACGCCGTCTTCATCGTGGACCCCAAGAAAGAGCGCATCGCGGTCCAGGAAGCGCGCAAGCTCAAGATTCCGATTATCGCCGTGATCGACACGAACTGCGATCCCGACGAGATCGATTTCCCGATTCCGGGCAACGACGACGCCATCCGCGCGGTCAAGCTGATGGTCTCGAAGATCGCCGACGCGATCATCGAGGGCCGCACCGAGACCGAGAGCTCGGGCGACGCCGCCAATTACACCGAGTACGCGGCGCCGGAAGAAGAGCCGGTGACCACGCTCGCCGAGGCCGAAGCGGGAGCGTAAGGCGCCCCGGGGCAGTAAACCAAAGGCTGCCGCACCGTTTTGGCAAAAGAGGGGCCCCGCGGCCTCTCTTTTGCAACGTCAGACCAAATCTCAAAAAAACTGGAGTTATACGTGTCAACCGTGGCTTACCAACCGAAAGCGGACGAAGTCAAAAAGCTTCGCGAACTCACCGACGCGCCGATGATGGACTGCAAAAAAGCCCTCGTCGAAGCCGCCGGCGATATGGAAAAGGCCAGGACGCTGCTGCAAGAGCGGGGCGCCGCGCAGGCTCAGAAGAAGGCCGAGCGCGTCGCGAACGAAGGGCTCGTCGCGAGCTACATCCACGCGGGCGGCAAGATCGGCGTGCTGGTCGAGGTGAACAGCGAGACCGATTTCGTCGCGCGCAATCCGAAGTTCGGCGAACTGACGCGCGATATCGCCATGCACATCGCCGCGATGTCGCCGCAATACGTGGACCGCGAGAGTGTGCCTGCGGATGTCGTTTCGACCGTGCGCGAAGAGCTCGCGGGCGCCGTGCCGCCCGGTAAACCGCCCGAGGTCGCGCAGAAGATTATCGAGGGCAAGCTCAACAAGTGGTTCGAAGAGCATTGCCTGCTCGACCAACCGTTCGTCAAAGACGACACGCAAACGGTCGGCGATCTGATCAACGGCGTCGTGGGCGTCCTGGGTGAGAAGATCAAAGTCCGCCGTTACGTGAAGTTCGCGCTGGGAGACCAGCAGTAACTTGCAAGCCGCCGCTCCGAAATACCGCCGCGTTCTACTGAAGATTTCCGGAGAAGCTTTCTCCGGAACGGAAACCGGCGTCGACGTCCATACTACTGAAGATATGGCGCGCCAGATCGCCGAGGTGCACCGCGACGGTGTTTCGGTGGCGGTCGTCGTCGGCGGCGGCAACATTTGGCGCGGTAAGGTGCACGAAGAAGCCGGCATGGATCGCGCGACCGCCGACTACATGGGCATGCTGGCGACCGTCATCAACGCGCTCGCGCTGCAGGACGCGCTGGAACGCATGGGCGTCCCTTCGCGCGTGCAAACGGCGATCGCCATGCATCAAATCGCCGAGCCTTACATCCGCCGGCGCGCGATCCGCCACTTGGAAAAGGGCCGCGTCGTGATTTTTGCGGCGGGGACGGGCAATCCGTACTTTACGACGGATACCACGGCGGCGCTTCGCGCGGTCGAAGTCGGCGCGGAAGCGATTCTCAAAGCCACGAAAGTCGACGGGATCTACAGCGCCGATCCGAAGAAGCATCCCGAGGCGACGCGTTTCCAGCAGCTTGCGTATTTGGAAGTGCTTCAGCGCGGACTTGAAGTCATGGACAACACGGCGCTCACGCTCTGCATGGACAACAATCTGCCGATCGTCGTGTTCGACATGGCGGTTCCGGGCAATATCCGGCGCGTGGTGTGGGGCGAATCGATCGGCACGCTCGTCGGGAAAATCAGTTCTTTAACCGCCGGCGCCGCCGGAGGAGTCTAAATACGTTCTATGGCTGATCTGAAAGATGCGGAAAGCAAAATGAGCAAAGCGGTCGATTCGACGCGCGGCGAGTTTGCCGCGATTCGCACCGGACGCGCGACGCCCGCGCTGCTGGATCGCCTGCACGTCGAAGCGTACGGTGCATCCGTGCCGGTCAAGCAAGTCGCAACCGTCAGCACGCCCGACGCGCGCTCGCTGGTGATCGCGGCATTCGATCGCAACACGGTCGGCGAGATTCGCAAAGCGATCGAGAAAAGCGATCTGGGCCTCACGCCCAATGTGGACGGCAACCAGATCCGTCTGGCGATTCCGCCGCTCAACGAAGAGCGCCGCAAAGACCTCGTCAAAGTCGTCAAAAAGAAAGCCGAAGAAGGCAAAGTCGCGGTCCGCAACGTCCGCCACAAGGCGCACGACGATTTAAAAGCGCAGCTCAAAGACCACAAGATCACCGAGGACGAGAGCAAGCGCCTTCAGGAGCAGTTGCAGAAACTTACGGACCGCTTCGTCAAAGAGATCGACCAGCTGGTCACGACTAAAGAAAAAGAGATCATGGAGGTCTAGCGGGTGGATATCCCGCTCGAAGACCTCGTCATGCTCTCCGAGGTCGAAGCGCGCCGCGCGCTTTCGGCCCAACCCGCATCGGTCGCCCTCTCCGTTCTGGCCCCCGTCGGCTCCTACGCCGGCCGCGGCATGCTGCGCGTTTTGCGCGCACTGCCCCGGAACAAACGGATAGAGCTGGTTTGCGGGTACGAAGCATACGAGCCAATCCGATGACGAGCACCGGTACGATTACGGCGTTGGCGGGGCAGCTGGATTCAGCCAGATTGCCGCGGCACGTCGCCATTATCATGGACGGCAACCGACGCTGGGCCAAGGCCAACGGCTTGCCCACCATCGAGGGGCATCGCCGCGGGATGGTCGCGCTGCGTCACGTTACGCGGGCGGCCAGTGACCTCGGCATTCCGGCACTCACCGTGTACGGCTTTTCCACCGAGAACTGGCGCCGCGACTCCACCGAAATCTCGTTGTTGCTGGACCTCTGCGTCTATTTCGCGCAGAACGAACTGGCCGAGCTCTGCCGCAACAACGTACGCGTGAACGTCATCGGCGCGTACCGCGCCTTGCCGCCCGCTTCCCGCGAAGCGCTCGACGGCCTTATGGAGCGCACCGCCGGCAATACCGGGCTCCTGTTGAATCTGGCCGTGAACTATAGTGCGCGTTCGGAACTGGAACGCGCGGTTTCCGCCATCGCTCACGACGTCGCCGCGGGGCGCCTGGCGCCGGACGCCGTGGACGAGGCGCTCATCGCTTCATACCTCTACACGGCCGATTTGCCCGACCCGGATATCCTCATCCGCCCAGGCGGCGAGCGCCGCTTGTCAAACTTCCTGCTTTACCAAGTGGCGTACACCGAGCTCGTGATGAGCGACGTGCTTTGGCCGGACTTCGGCAAGGATGAATTCGTACGGGCATTGATCGAGTTTCAAAAGCGGCAGCGACGTTTCGGCGGGGCGTAAGCGCCCCATCGCAAACCGGCGCGCGCGCGCCGATCACGCTGCGCCGCGTGCTCGTTGGCGCCGCTCTCGCCGTGGTCGGACTTGCCGCGGTGTTTTGGGTTCCCGCGTTCTACGGAATCGTCGTCATCGTCGGCATGGTGAGCCTGTACGAACTCTCGCGCCTGTGCGACATCAAAGGCCAGCCGCTCGAATACCAAGTCGCGGTCATCGGCGTGCTCGCCTACATCTTCCTTGCGATCTTTCATCGCATGTCGCGTTGGGAAGGCGTGCTGCTCGCATTCATCGTGCTTGCGACGTTTTGGCTGGGCATGTACGGCGAGCAGAAAGGCTACTTCGCGCGTACGGCTTACACGCTGCTCGCGGTGCTGTACATCGGGAAACTGCTGACGTATTTCGTTTTCATCCGCGAAGTGCCGGCGCACGGCGTGTATTGGACGCTGATGGTTGTCGTGCTGATTGCCATGACCGACATTAGCGCAATGCTGATAGGCTCGGCATTCGGCCGCCACCAGCTCACGAAGATTTCGCCGAAAAAAACCGTTGAAGGCTCGATAGGATCGCTCCTCGCCGTTATGGCCATCGGCGCGCTCATCGCGCAAACGCCCTACGTTGCCATGTCGTGGTGGCAAGGTGCGGGCGTGGCCGCCGCGACCTGTATTGCGGCACAAGCCGGCGATTTAGTCGAATCCGCGCTCAAGCGGGATGCGGGCGTGAAGGATTCGGGTACGGTTATTCAAGGGCACGGCGGCGTGCTGGATCGATTCGATTCGTACTTGTTCGGCGGCATGGCGTTCTTCGGCGCGCTGCACATTCTTGGGTTGGTTACTTTTGCATAAAAAACGCGTCGCGATTCTCGGCAGCACCGGTTCGATCGGAACGCAAGCGCTCGACGTAATCGCAAATCATCGCGATCGCTTCGACGTCGTCGCATTAGCCGCGGGAAAGCAAACGGATAAGCTCGCACAGCAGGCGGCGCAGTTTGGCGCTGCGACGGTTGCAAGCGCCGCCGATGGCGCCGCCGGTTTGCACCGGGTCGCCGTGGAATCCAAACCGGACATCGTGCTCGCGGCAACGGACGGTTTCGTCTCATTCGACGCGGTGTTCGCGGCGGTGGAACGCGGCACGGATATCGCTGTAGCGAACAAAGAACTCATCGTCGCGGCCGGTGAATTGTTGCTCGCGGCGGCTGCGCGCAGCGGTTCGAAGATTCTGCCGGTCGATTCCGAGCACTCGGCGATCTTCCAATGTCTGGTTGGCGAAGATGTCCGGCGCGTGCGATCGATCATTCTCACCGCGTCAGGCGGTCCGTTCTTGCGCACGCCGCGCGAACAGATCGAAAACGCGACGGTCGAAGCCGCGCTCGCGCATCCAACCTGGCGCATGGGTATTAAGAATACTGTGGACTCCGCCAGCATGATGAACAAAGGTCTCGAGGCGATCGAGGCCAGCCGCCTCTTCGGCATGCCCGCGCATCGCGTGCAGGTTCTCGTGCATCCGCAATCCATCGCCCACGGCATGGTCGTGTTTACCGACGGGAGCGTAAAGATTCAGGCGGCGGCGCCGGATATGCGGCTGCCGATCGGCTATGCTTTGGGGTATCCGGACCGGCTGGGTGGGACTCTGGGGACAGCCGGCGTTGGCGACCCGCTCGAGGCCACGGGGGCGCTCGCCGGGGCGGCGGCGCTGCGGTACGACTTCGAGAGGCCGGATTTGGAGCGGTTCCCGTGTCTGCGGCTTGCCTTCCAGGCCTTGGAAGCGGGCGGAACCATGCCCGCAGTGCTGTCGGCAGCAAACGAAATCGCCGTTTCGGCGTTTGTAGAGGGAGAGATCCGCTTCGGGCAGATTCCGCAAGTCGTCGAACGGGCGATGGCAATCGCGAAGCCGGTCGAACTCAGTCTGGACGGTGTCCGCCGGGCGGACCGCGATGCGCGCTCGGATGCGCGCGAAGCGGTGCTCTCGCTGGCCGCCCGCATCGAGGTATGAATTGAACGTCGAGAAGATCGTCATCTTTCTGGTGATGCTCTCCATCCTGGTCGTGCTGCACGAATACGGGCACTTTTTACTCGCGCGCTTGAACAAAGTGCGCGTGATGGAATTTTCCGTCGGCATGGGCCCGCTGATCTGCAGCTGGCGCAGCAAACGCAGCGGCACGCAATACTCGCTGCGCGCGTTGCCCATCGGCGGATACTGCGCGATGCACGGCGAAGACAACAAAGTCTCCGAAGCGGATCAGCAGCGTGAATTCCGCGATACCGTCATCGTCAACGGCAAAGAGTACGACACGGATAACTTTCAGGCGAAAAATCCGTGGCAGCGCCTGGCGATCGTTGTCGCCGGTCCCGTCGCGAACTTCATTCTCACGCTCGTAATTCTGTTCGTGAGCGCGGTTGCGTTCGGCGTGCAAAGCGACACGCCGCAGCCCCTTATCGGCATGATTCAGCCGGGTTCGCCCGCGCAGCGCGTGGGACTGCATCCCAACGACCGGCTCATCGCGATCGACGGTCAAACCGTCACCGGCGGAATGCAGCTGGTGGACAGAATCCATCGTTCGCTCGGAAAGCATCTGACGGTCACGTACGAACGCGGCGGCCAGAACACGACAGTGCAGGTCACGCCCGCGCAGTGCCCCGCCCCGGCGAAGAAGGGCACGGGTTGTATCGGGTTTGCGCCGGTTGAGGCGCTCGTGCACGTTCCGGTCCGCGAAGCGTTCACCGACAGCCTGAATGCGTTCGTCGGAATCGCGCAACAGACGTTCGGCAGTCTTGCGCTGCTCGTCAGCCATCCGGTGAAGTACGGCAGTCAGGTACAGGGCGTCGTCGGCATGGCGCAGGCCGCCGGCACGTTCCAGGATTGGGGCTGGGGCTATTATCTCGGCTTTGCGGCGCTCATCTCGTTTGCGCTCGGCGTCTTCAATTTGTTGCCGCTGCCCGCGCTCGACGGCGGCCGCGGAGCGTTCATCATCGGCGAGCTGCTGCGCGGAAAACCGGTCGATCCGGAGAAAGAGGCCTGGGTGCACGTCACCGGCTTCGCAGTGCTCATCGCGCTGATGCTGGTGATCAATTTCTACAACGTCGTGCAGATCGTTCAAGGAAAGGGCCCGTTTTAGGTGATTCGGCTACGTAGGGAGAGCAAGCCGGTCTTTTTGCAAAACAAGACCGGAAAAGCCGACGCGAAAGGCGTTTGGATCGGCGGCGATCATCCCGTTGTCGTGCAGACGATGACGACAACCGATACGGCCGACGCCGACGCGACCCTCGAGCAGATCTACGGTCTGGCGATGGAAGGCGCCGAGGTCGTGCGCGTGACGGTGAAAGATCCGCCGGACGCCGCCGCGATGCCCGCGATCGTGTACCGTTCGCCGGTGCCAATCGTCGCCGATATCCATTTCGATCACAAGATGGCGCTGGCCGCAATTGAAGCCGGCGTCGCGAAGCTGCGTTTGAATCCGGGCAACATCCGAGATCCGCAAAAGACGGCGGAAGTGGTGCAAGCGGCCAAAGCCAAGGGCATTCCAATCCGAATCGGCGTGAACATGGGCTCGCTCGCGCCGGATCTCGAGAAGACGCTGGGTCACACGCCCGAAGCGATGGTGCAGTCCGCGCTGCGCCACGTCGAGATTCTGGAACAATACAATCACACCGACATCGTCATCTCGCTCAAGGCGCACGACGTCGTTACTACTGTGGCCGCATACCGCTTGATGGACCGCCGTTTGCGCGAGCGCAACACGCCCTATGCGCTGCACTTGGGCATCACCGAAGCGGGTTTGCTGCGCGACGGCACGATCAAATCTTCCATCGGCCTCGGCATTCTGTTGTTCGAAGGCATCGGCGACACGATCCGCGTTTCGCTCGCTGCCGATCCGATTGAAGAAGTGCCGGTATGCTGGAGCATTCTCAAATCGCTGGGCTTGCGCGAGAAAGGTTTCGAGATCACCGCCTGTCCGTCGTGCGGACGCGCCGAGATCAGCGTGCTGGAGCTCGGGCGCAGCGTCGAGGCGATTGCCAAAGAGTACACCGCGCCCGTGAAAGTGGCGGTAATGGGCTGCGTCGTCAACGGTCCGGGTGAATCGAAAATGGCCGACGTCGGCGTCGCCGGCGGCAAGGGCAAAGGCGCCATTTATCGCGCGGGCGAGCTGGTCGGCACGTTCCCCGAGGACGAGCTACTCGGCGCGCTTCGCCTCGAGATCGAGAAAGTTATTGCCGAAAAGTATCCTGACTACGCTCATGAGATATCAAGCGCCGTCTAAGGCGACACTTCTGGCGACTACCGTATTGGCGGCCTTCGGGGCGCTGACGTTCACCTATTCGAATCCCGTGGAGATGCGCGTGGATGGGCAGCCCGTCATCAGCGACGTGCCGCCCGTGACCACGCCCAAAGACGGCGTGTACGTCCCCCTGCGTCCGGTGACGGACGCGCTGGGCGCGCAGACGCATTACGATCGCAAGTCGGGCGACGTCGTCGTGACGCGCGGCGATCGCACGCTGCGCTTAAAAGTCGGTTCGAAGACCGCAAAACTCAATGGAATGCCGATGTCGCTGGGCCACGAGCCCTTCCGCGTGCGCGGACGCGTCATGGTCGGTTTGCACGCCGTGCAGCGCGCATTCGACGTGCGCGTGAAGTTCAATAAGTTGACGGCACGCGTCGACGTAAATACGCCGGGCGTGCCGTCCAACCCCGATCTACTGACCCAGTAGAGCCCGCAGCTTCGCCTCGCCGCTGAGCGCTTCTTTGCGTAATTGCGCGAAGACGGCGTATTGCGCCGGTGTGGGTTTCGCGTACGCGTAGTCTACGTCGGATTGCAGATATGCGAGATGATCGCGCGTGCGCGTTCCGGTCGAGAGCGGGCCTTCGCTGGAGTGCGTCTTCAAGTTCACGAGCTTGTCGATCTCGCGGTCGAGAGCGGCCGCTTTCGCGCCCGTCATCTTGCCGCGCGCTGCAAGCGCCGTGTCGATCGTGCGATCCATCGAGTCCAGTGTCTGGCGGATCTGCATCTGCAGCGCGAAGCGCGCGGCCAGGCCGCCCGCAGACGGGTGCAGATTCGGATCGAGCGCGACCGTGAACGGCTTGGTCACCGTCGTGCCGCCGTAACGCAGCGTCACACGGTAGGTTCCGGGCACGACTTGCGGCCCGATCGGGAAGTCGTTCTCGCCGCCCGCGGCGCTTGGAACGTAGAAGCCGTTTACGTCCGTCGCGTCGGGATAGCGCAGATCCCATTGGAAGCGGTTCGCGCCGGGCTCGATGGCCGTCGCAAGGCGTTCGCCGGCTGCCTTCAACTGCGCCGGCGACATGCTTTCGCGCATATCGGGCGTGATGGTTTGTCCGGCCTCTTTGCGGTGCAGCGAGAACGTGCGGATCGCGTGGCCGCTGCTATCGCTGAACGTCAGCGTGGCCGGCGTCGAACCGTTGTAGGTTGCCGGCACGTTGAAGTAGACCGTCGCGCCGAAGGGCGGGTTCTGGCCGCTCTCGCCGCGCGGGAACTCGCTGCCGCCGTACATGTGCGTCAGCCACGCCGTCTGCGGCGCGAAGAGCGACGTGCCGGACGTTTGCGCGCCGCGTGCAATTTGCTCGAGCACCGTCAAGTCGTCGAGCACCCAGAACGAACGGCCGTGCGTCGCTACCGCGACTTGGCCCTGCCGCGAGTCGATCGCGATGTCGCGAACCTGCACGCCCGGCAGATTCAGCGTGAGCGGATGCCACGAATTGCCGCCGTTGTAGCTCACGTGCACCGTGGTGCGCGTTCCGGCGAAGAGCAGATTCGGCTGATGCGGATCTTGCTTGACGACGAACACGTATTGGTCCGCCGGAATGCCCGAATCGATCGCGGTCCAATGCGCGCCGTAATCCGTCGTGCGGTACACGTATGGACGGAAATCATCCCACATATAGCGCTGCGCCGTCAGATACGCGGTGCCTTGCCCGGTGCGCGAAGGTTCGATCGAGCTGATCTCCGCGTACTGCGGCAAGCCTTGCGGCGTGATGCTGCGCCAATGCGCGCCGTGATCGGTCGTGACGTGCACTAAGCCGTCGGAGGAACCGGCCCACAGCAGATTGGGGTTGAGCGGCGACGCCGCGAGCGCCGAGACATACGGATATACTTCCGCGCTGGTTTGATCGAGCTCGATCGGACCGCCGGTCGGCCCTTCGGTCGACGGATCGTTGCGCGTGAGATCCGGGCTTAGCTTGCGCCAGGTGGTGCCGCCGTCCGTGCTGCTCATGACGTATTGCGCGCCCGCCAGTAATTCGTGCGGATTCGAGGGTGAGAACAGAATCGGGTGCGTCCAGGCAAAGCGGTACTTGAGTTCTTTGCTGCTGGCGCCTTCAAGATAATTCGGCCACGGGCTCACGCTGCTGTACTGGCCGGTGCGCATGTCGTAGCGCAGGAAGATGCTGAAATAGCCGCTGCCGTACGTGACGTCGGGGTTTCCCGGTTCGGGGGCGATGAACGTGCTCTCGCCATAGGCGACCGGCAGCCACAGCTCCGACGGAATCGATCCATAGCTCGTCGCGCTCGGGCCGGACGTCGATCCTTCGTCTTGCTGCGCGCCGTAGATGTGATACGGAAAACGGTTGTCGATCGCGATGTGATAAAACTGGCCGGTGGGCTGATTGTGCTCTCCGCTCCACGTTTTGCCGCCGTCCGTCGAAACGGTTGCGCCGCCGTCGTTGCCTTCCAGCAAGATGTTGGAATCGTGCGGATTCACCCAAACGATGTGATTGTCGCCGTGCGGCGGACGCGATACCCGCCAATGCTTGCCTCCATCGTGCGAAATCCAAAGTCCGTCGACGTTCGGGGCATACACGGTGTCGGCGTTCTGAGGATCCGCGAAGATGGCGATATAGTAGAAAGCGCGCTGACGCAGTTTCATCTCGTCGTTCACGCGCGTCCAGGTTGCGCCGCCGTCGGCGGAGCGGAAGACGCCGCCCTCGTGCGCCTGCGCGATCGCGTACACGATGTTGGAATCCGCAGGCGAGACAGTTATGCCCATCTTGCCGAGGGGACCGGCCGCGAAGCCGGGATTGCCCGAGATTTTGCTCCAATGCGCGCCCGCATCCGTAGATTTATAAAGCGCGCTGCCCGGTCCGCCGCTCGAGAGCTTCCACGGCGTGCGGTACATCTGCCACATGGAGGCGTAGAGCGTGTCCGGATGTTTCGGATCGACGACGACGACGTTGCCGCCGGTCTTCGCGTCGACGTACAAAACTTTGCTCCACGTTTTGCCGCCGTCGCTCGTTTTGAAGATGCCGCGGTCAGGGTTGTCTTTAAAGACGTGGCCCAGCGAGGAAACGTAGACCACGTTAGCATCGCGCGGATCGATCGCAATCGAGGTCACCGTGTGCGTGTCGCGCAATCCCGCGTAGTGCCACGTTTTACCGGCGTCGGTGGACTTGTAAATGCCTTCACCGGTGATCATCGTGCCGCGCGGATCGCCCTCGCCGGTTCCAACGTAAATCACGTTGGGGTCCGATGGAGCGACGGCGATTGCGCCGATGCTGTTTGCGCCCGCCGGAATCTTTCCGTCGGTCAGGTTCTCCCAGTGCACGCCGTAATCGGTGCTTCTCCACACACCGCCGTCGACGGCGCCCATGTAAAACAGGTTGGAATTTTGTGGAACGCCCGCGACCGCGACTACGCGTCCGCCGACGAACGGCCCGACGTTACGCCATCGCAGCGCTGATGGTTGATCGGCTGAGCGCGCCGCAAGCGGGTACGCCAAAATGATGACACTTAGAAATGCAGCAAGACGTTTCATGCAGAGGCATACCCGCGGGGCATGCAACCGTCCTGCACGAATGGTTCGCGCACGATGCGATTTCTACGGTTCGCGCTTTTGCTCTGCGCGTTCGTTCCGAG
This sequence comes from Vulcanimicrobiia bacterium, assembly GCA_025934645.1. Taxonomy (GTDB): domain Bacteria; phylum Vulcanimicrobiota; class Vulcanimicrobiia; order Vulcanimicrobiales; family Vulcanimicrobiaceae; genus JAICWY01. Next base: position 61,752 of record JAICWY010000002.1, on the reverse strand, counting down.
CGCCTGCGCGCATCACAGCGTGCTTCCGCCACGGCCGCCAAACTTCGAACTGGGCGGCGGAAAAATTTCACACATCATTTTCGTCGTGCAGGAAAACCGCACGTTCGACAACATTTTCGGCGGGCCAAGCGGTTTACCGGGTGCGGACACTGTTGCGAGCGGTATGGATTCGAACGGCAACAGCGTGCCCCTGGGCCAGATCGAACTCGAGTGCACCTACCACGTCGTGGTCACCGATTGCAGCCGTCAGGATCCCAACAACTTCCACCAAAACTATGTAGATGCGTGCGACGCGCCATCCCCGCCGCCGTTTACCGTGGGACAGCCCTCACCGTGCCGCATGAACGGATTCGACATCAGCCAAAACACCGGCACGTTCGACCCGGGGTTGGTGTACTCGTATGCAGACCGATCGGAAACCAAGCCGTACTGGGATATCGCAAAAGCTTATGCCGCCGGCGACCGGTTCTTCGCAAGTCACAACAGCGAATCGTACACCGCGCACCAATACATCTTTTCCGGCCAGTCCAACAACGTCGTAGACGAACCGGATTTCGGCTATACGCCCAATCCCCTTACGCAGTTTCTGATTCCGTGGGGTTGCGACTCGCCCGCCGGCACGAAGACGCTCCGCCTCGATCCGCTCACCGGCACCGAAAGCTCGTCGGCGAACGGGCCGTTTCCATGTTTCGGATACCGCTCGCTCGCCGATCTGGCTCAAGCGAAAAACGTGAGCTGGCGGATGTACTCGTACTCCATCTGTCAGAATATTAACGCGCTCGACGTCAATCAAACGATCCGGTTCTCTCCCCTCTGGCCCGCCGGTGAGGAGGCGTCGTGCCCGTACGCCGGCAACGTGGGCACCGATCATTTCCGGACGCCGGAGACGCAGTTTTTGAGCGACGTGTCGAACGGCGATCTCGCGTCTATTACATGGGTGATACCGGGACCCGTTACATCGGATCATCCCGGCGTGCCCGGCGGCTACTGCGGACCGTGGTGGGTTGCGAGCATCGTGGATGCCGTCGGCAACAGTCCGGATTGGAATTCGACGGCAATCGTCGTGTTCTGGGACGACTGGGGCGGCTTTTACGATCACGTGCCGCCGTATGTCGTGCGCGATCAGGCCGGTCCGGGCTTTCGTGTCCCGATTCTCGTCATCTCACCGTACGCGAAGCGCGGCTACGTTTCGCACGCGCCCGGCGAGTTCGGCACGCTTCTAAAATTCGCGGAGACGACGTTCGGTTTGGGATCGCTCGGCACGACTGACTCGTCGCCGTATGTGGGGTCGCTCGATGATTACTTCGACTACACGCATCCGCAGCCGTTCGTGCCGGTTACGAAACCCAACTATACGGAATGCAATTACGGAGCGGCGTCAACGAACCGTTTAGCGCCCGCGACATCGCGCTGGCTAAAGTTTATCCACGACGACGACTGACGGGTATTACGCGTATTCTTCCAGGCCCTCGGGTTCGAGCACCGGGACCACTTCGTCGGGATTCGATTTGTGGAAACCGTACGAGAAGAAGATGATGAGCCCGACGATCAGCGCGCCGATGAACCAGATCCACGTTTCGGGCGAGAGTCCGAACACCGCGAGAAACGCGGAGAACAAGATTCCGAGCATCGGAAAGACCGGAACGAACGGCGATCTGAACGACCGCGGAATATCGGGACGCTTATAGCGAAGATAGATCACGCCTGCGCAGACCACCATAAAGGCCAGAAGCGTGCCGATGTTCACCAAGTTCAACAGCTGATTTAGCGGAACGATGAGCGTCAGCACCGCGACTGCCGCGCCGGTGATCATTGTCATCAGCACGGGTGTCTTGAAACGCGGATGCACTTGTGCGACGAAGGGCGGAAGCATCTTGTCTCGCGCCATCACGTAGAAAATACGCGTCTGGCCGAGCAGCGATGCGAGTGCTACCGACGTCGTCCCGGCGAGTACGCCGACCGTAATCGCGATGTTCGCGAACCAGTTGTGCAGCGGCGCAAGAGCGGCTTGGAGCGCCGCGTTCTGATCGACGTGCTGCCACGGCACCGCGCCGACGAGCACGATCGCGGTCGCGCAGTAGAGAACCGTGCCGATGGCGAGCGCGCCGATGACGCCGACGGGCACATCGCGCGCCGGGTTTTTGGTTTCCTCCGCGGTCGTCGTCGCCGTGTCGAAACCGATGTAGCTGAAGAAGACGAGCGCCGCGCCGGGGATGATGCCGAAGCCGCCGCCGCCGGAGAACGGCTTGAGGTAGCCCCAGCCTTTGGGCGCGAAATCATGCAGATACGCCGGGTGGAACAGCGTCACGCCGAACGCGATGAAGATGAGCAGCGCGCCGATCTTGAGCACGACGAAAATGTTGTTCGTCGTCGCGGTTTCGCGGATGCCGATCGAGAGCAGCATCGAGAGCAGCAACACGAAGATCGCGCCGATGATGTCGTACTGCGAGTGCATGAAATCCCAGTGCGTCGGGATCCACCACGAACCGTGAATCGCCAGCGACGAAGTCTGCGCCCACACGGGCACGGTCACGCCGAAATCTTTGAGCACCGCTTGAATCGCGCCGGAGAACTGCTGAGCGACCGGCGCGGCGCTGATGCCGTATTCGAAAAGGAGCGCGAAACCGATGATCCACGCGACCAGTTTGCCGAGCGTTGCGTACGAATAGGTGTACGCGGATCCCGCGATGGGGACCATCGAACCCAGTTCGGCATACGAGAGCGCCGCGAAGAGCGAGGCCGCGCCGGCGAGCAAATACGAAATGATGATCGCCGGACCGGCCATCAAAATGCCGGGTCCGATCGTGGTGAAGATGCCGCCGCCGATCATCGTTCCCAGGCCGATGGCGATGAGATCTTTCCCCGTCAGCGCGCGCCGGAGAATTTTCTGCTGCGAGAGGGCCCGCAATTTCTCGATATTGGTCGTGGCAAACAGGCGAGAGGCTAGCGACATTCCCGGGCGGTTCGCAGAAGAACGGGCGCCGACCTACAAGAAGAAGCGGCCATGAAGCAGTACCGGCGGCTGGACTCCCGTGAGGTCTATCGCAATCCCCATCTCGCGGTGGAGGCGCATCGAATACGCCATCCGAGCGGCGCTGAAGGCGAGCATGCGCTGATCGTCGTGCCGCCCAGTTCCGCAGTCGTCGTTTCAGACGGCGGCGATCTGCTCTTCGCCCGTCAACCACGCTTCGCGGCGCAAGCGGAGATCGTCGAACTCGTCAAAGGCGGCGCCGATCCGGGTGAATCGCCGCTCGACTGCGCGAAACGCGAATTGCGCGAAGAACTCGGGTTGGAAGCCGTACATTGGAGCGAGCTCGGGCAACTGTACGAGTTACCTTCGCTGCTGGGCGATCCCGTGCAGATTTTTTTGGCGCACGGCGTGGAGCACGTCGAGGCGGATCAAGATGTCAGCGAGACGATCGAGCTGGTGCGCATTCCCGAAGAAGTTGCGATCGCGGCCGCGGCCTCGGGACAGATCAACGACGCGCTCACCGTCGCCGCGTTGCTGCGCTACGGCGTTACGAAGCGTCTGCTGCTTGCGGCGGACGCGTCTGCGCGTTCCAGAGATGTTCGCCCGAGTTGAGCCGGTGATTCGTCCAACGCGCCCATACGAACAGCGCGTCCGATAACCGGTTGACGTAGCGCACGCAATTGCCGGAGATTTCCGGCGTATCTTCCCGCAGCGTGACGAGCAGCCGTTCCGCGCGACGGCACACGGTGCGCGCGACATGCAAAACGGATCCGGGCAGCGTGCCGCCGGGATGAATGAAATTTGCCAGCGGCTCGAGGTCCTTCTGCGCTTCGTCGATAGCCCGTTCCAACGCTTTCGCGTCAGATTCCGAGGCCAGCGGCATGCCGTCCCAACGTTTGTCGACCGGCGTGGCGAGCTCGGCACCGAGATTAAACAGGACGTCTTGCGTCCACGCAAGCCACGCATCCAGGCGCTGCAGCCCCGAGTCTGCTTGAAGTGCCGGAGCGAGATGCGCGCGGGCCAGACCGATAAAACTCGAAAGCTCGTCGAGTGTTCCGTACGTTTCGATGCGCATGCTGTTCTTCGGCACGCGGGCGCCGCCGACCAATCCGGTCGTTCCGTCGTCGCCCGTGCGCGTGTAAATTCGCGTCAATTTCGGCATGGCGTCCGATTTCGACGGCCGCGCGCCCGCTACCGTTGCAGGCCCCCGCTGCGCAATTTCCGAATCGAGGCCGGTCATGTCCGACGCACTTCAACAGGAGCAGCTGGTCAAGGAGATCCCTCCTAAAGCCGCCGATCTTTCCGCCTGGTATACCGCCGTCTGTTTGAAAGCAGAACTGGTATCGTACTCGCCGGTTCGCGGGTGCGTCGTGCTGCGGCCGGCCGGTTTCGGCATGTGGGAGAACCTGCAGAAACATCTGGACGAGCGTTTCAAAGCGACCGGCCATGAGAACGCGTACTTTCCGCTGCTGATCCCCGAGAGCTTACTTACAAAGGAAGCGGAGCACGTCGAAGGCTTTGCGCCGGAAGTGGCGTGGGTGACCGAGGGCGGCCAGGAAAAGCTCGAAGAGCGCCTGGCGATTCGCCCGACGTCGGAAGTCATTATCGGCGTCATGTATGCCAAGTGGATTCAGTCGCACCGCGATCTGCCGATCTTGATCAACCAATGGGCGAACGTGCTGCGTTGGGAGAAAGCGACGCGTCCATTTTTGCGCACCATGGAGTTTCTATGGCAAGAAGGCCATACGGCGCACGCAACCGCTGCCGAAGCGCGCGAAGAAACAGAACGCATGCTGGACGTCTACCAAGACTTCGCTGAAAACGTCGCCGCCATTCCCGTCTATGCGGGGGCGAAGAGCGCGAGCGAGCGTTTTCCCGGAGCCGTCGAGACGTTCTCGATCGAAGCGCTGATGCCCGACGGAAAAGCGTTGCAATCGGCGACCTCGCACGACCTCGGCCAAAACTTCAGCAAAGCCTACGACATCACGTTCGCCGATGCAAACCAGCAGATTCAGCATGTCTACACGACCTCGTGGGGCATGTCGTGGCGCATGCTCGGCGCGGTAATTATGACGCACGGCGACGATCGCGGTCTGCGCATTCCGCCGAAACTGGCGCCGATCGAAGCGGTGTTCGTGCCGATCGTGCGCGGCGGCGATACGAGTACAGTCGAGAAAGCGCACGAACTTGCGAAAGGCCTGCGCGGCGCGGGTTACCGCGTGCGCGTGGACGATCGCGATTACACGCCGGGCTGGAAATACAGCGAGTGGGAGATGCGCGGCGTACCGCTGCGCATCGAGATCGGCCCGCGCGATCTGGAGAGCGGCAGCGTAACCGTCGTGCGGCGCGATAAGAGCAAAGGTGAAGACGGCGCGAAAACGAGCGTCCCGTTCGGCGAATTGCCCGCGAAACTGCGCGAGCTGCTCGATGCGGTGCACGATTCCATGTATGCGCAAGCCAAGGCGTTCCTGGAATCGCACACGTTCGTCGTCAGCGATCGCGATGAGTTCTTCACTAAATGCCGCGAGCGGGCCGGCATGATCGATATTGCGTGGTGCGGCCGCCCGGAGTGCGAAGCGGAAGTGAAAACTGCGACGAGCGCTACCACGCGCAATACGCGCGCGCTGCAGACTCCGGGCGCCAAGTGCGTGGCTTGCGGCGAACCGGCCACGGTAAACGCGTACTTTGCTCAAAGTTATTAGCGCGCTGGTCCTGCTGGCGCAGGCGCTTTTCCCCACTGCCTCGCCCGGCGTCGATCGCCTCGATGCGGCAGCGCGCGCCGGCGGAAACCGCAAGGCGATGGCGGTCTCGATCGGACGCGCGCTCTTTTCTACACAGTGGCCCGCGCAAGTGCTCAACGTGTACGCCGACGGTTTCAACGGCCACGACGTCGCGGGTTTGCGCGTTTCGGGCGTGCACTTCCACGCGTCACTCACGCGCGCCGGTTTCACGGGCGAGGTCCTCACGCTCGCACAGCGCTCGTTCGCAGCTGCCCCGATCGATGAAGTCGACATCTGGGCCAGCGTGCCGCTGCGTGTCGGCAAAGACGTCGTCGTCGCCGGCGACATCGCGAAACCCACCTCGCGCACCGTTTTCTCGGTCAGCGTGATCCGGGGTGAGAGCGCGGCCTCGCTGCAACGGCGCTTGCGGCAAGGGGATGGCGTCTACTGGGACCAGGAGTGGGCGCGCTCCGCTCTAAAGTGAAGCCGGGCATGTATCGCAAGAGCACTCTCTCGAACGGCGTGCGCGTCGTCACCGAATCTATGCCGGCGTTTCGCTCGGCATCCATCGGCATCTGGGCAGACGTCGGCTCCGCCGCCGAAGCCGCCGAGCGCCGCGGCATCTCGCATCTGGTCGAACATATGCTCTTCAAAGGCACGCAGCGGCGCACCGCGCGGCAGATCGCCGAAGAGATGGACGGTATCGGCGGCAATCTGAACGCCTTCACCGATAAAGAAAGCACGTGCTACTACGCCAAGGTGATGGATCAGCATCTGCCCGTGGCGGTCGACGTGCTCAGCGACATGTTTTTGAACTCGCGCTTCGATCCCGAAGAGCTTGCGAAAGAACAGAAAGTCGTGCTCGAAGAGATCAAGATGTACGACGACTCGCCCGACGAGTTAATCCACGATCTCTTCATTCAAACGATGTGGGACGGCAGCGACCTGGGGGCGCCCACGATCGGCTTTGCCGACACCGTCTCCAAGATCGTCCCCGAAGATCTGCGCGCGCACATGAAACGCCATTACGCGCCGAATTCGGTCGTCGTTGCGGCGGCCGGCAACGTGGATCACGACAATGTCGTCGCGCTCTTCGAAAAAGCGTTCGCGTCATTCGAGGGCTCCTGTGAATTACCGCAGCCCGGCTCGCCGCCGGCGACGCCGGGAACGCTCTTCCGCCACAAAGACAGCGAGCAGGCGTACGTGGTGCTCGGTACGCGCGGCCTGTCCGTGCGGGACGACCGGCGTTACGTGCTCACGGTGTTGGACACGATCTTGGGCGGCGGCATGTCGAGCCGGCTGTTTCAAGAGATCCGCGAAAAGCGTGGTCTGGTCTACACGGTGTACTCCTTTCAAGCGGCGTATCGCGGCGCCGGTTTATTCGCGGTGTATGCCGGAACGTCGCCGGAAAACGTGCGCGAGTGCGTTTCGGTGATCGGGGAGCAGTTCGCGGTTTTGCGCGACACGCGCGTGGGCGACGCGGAACTGCGTCTGGCCAAGGAACACATCAAAGGCAGCCTGACGCTCTCGCTGGAGAGTACGTCGAGCCGCATGATCCGGCTTGGCCGCAGCGAGTTTTCACTGGGCCGCCAGTTGACGACCGAAGAGATCGAGCAGCAGGTCGATGCGGTTACCGCGGAAGACGTGCAGACGCTGGCGCAGGATCTGCTGACCGACGATCAACTCGGCCTCTGCGTTCTCGGCCCCGTGGACGAAGCGGCCGTGAACTGGAACCGCAACGCTGCATAATACCGGCACAGTCCCAGTTGTCCCGTTCTGGACATGGCAGCTTTTTGTTGCCCTGGCTATTAACGTCATCGTTCAAGCGATTCAAATCGGGGCATATGCCGCACGTTTAGCCGGAGTCCGTACCGGACGGATTGCGACTTCGATCTCGTTGTTCAACCTGTTCGTAACCGCGAGCCGGCTCGCGACGCTGGTTTACACGCTGATGCTCGGGCCGTTGTCCGATAAAGCGGGCAATGCTGTAAAAGCACTCGCCGCGATGCCCGGCACTCACGATGCGATCGCACACGTCCAGCATACGTTTGAGTGGCAGTTGCGTCTGATCATCCTTGCCGGAACGGCCGGAACGATCGTAGGAAGCCTCATGCTTCCGATGTTCGTATATCTCTACGTGCGCGGCGTGCGCTCGTTCGAGCGGACGAAATCCTTGCCGCACTCGCTAGCGCGGCTTTTTCATCCCTCCGTCGCCTGGAACGTGCTCTCGCATTTGCGCGTTCCGCACTATCGCGAGATCTTCGCGTTTTCAACGGAGAACATCCCGCGCCGTCTGTTGATTTTCAACGTCGTGGTAACGGGCATCTACGCGATCGGCGTCGTGGCCGCATATTACGCGAGTGTGATCGACGTGAACGTAGCCCGCACGGCTATCGGCATCTCGGGTATCATCAACGGCGTCGGCACTATCGCGTTCACGTTCTTCGTCGATCCGACATCGTCGATAATCGTCGACGAAGCGGTGAAAGGCGAGCGCCCGCACGAAGAAGTGAAGGCCATGGTGTTCTACTTGTCGCTGACCGCGATACTGGGCTGGCTGGTTTCCCAGGCATTGCTTTGGCCGGCGGCATGGATCATCGCGGCAGTCGCGCATTTAGTGAACCACGGAAAATAGGAGTTCGTGCCGTGAAACCGCTCAGTCCCCTCGCCTGCCTGCTCGCCGCTCTTTTGGGCTTAACCGGCTGTTCCCGTACGGTCGAGCACTGGATCGTCAACACGCGCGTGAATCAGGGCGACGTGGCGTTGGACCGGGGCTCGCTGCATGAGGCCGAGACTGCCTACCGCCTCGCTCTGCGGGTCAATCCCCGAGACGCCCGTGCCCGGGCGGGCTTCGCGAAAGTCTCGGCGCTCATCGCCGAGGCCGACTACCGGCGCGGCGATTTCGACGATGCGATGACGACGATCGATGACGCGCAGAGATACGATCCGCAGAGCGTGCGTCTGTTGGCGCTGCGCTCGCAGATCGACGACGCGCGGCTCAAGCGCGAAATCGTTATCGCAAACTATCCGACGTACGAAGGCGCGGGGCTGCAGCTGCAAACGGCGTACGCAACGCTCAACGATTCCACCAAAGATATTCTCAAGAATCTCAAACGCTTCAGCTATACGTACGACACCCAAGACTTGACGAAAGCCATCCGCACGTCGTACGAACTCCAGCTCGACGTGGTCAAAAACACGAACCGTCTCATCGCGTACCGCCAACTCGTGGAATCCGGCGTGCCTGCCGCCGAAAAAGGCGACACGCTGGCTCCGGCCGGTTCGTTACTCCCGCTGCCTTAGGACAGTGCGCTAGCGACAGATGCCGCGGCCGTCGAGCCAAGCGCGCGCGTCGCCGGCTTTCTCGGCGTTGCGGAAACTGCGCCATTGCGCTTCGGCGCCCGGTTTGACGCGGGCGGGATCGGTAAGGTAAACCGGCCACTGCGCGTTAGGATTTATCACCGGGAAGCGCTGCATCCACGCACATAACTCGACGTTGCGGTTGAAGCGGTTCTTTTCGATCGCGATGAAATAACGGGCTCCCTTGCGGATGGCGCTCTGCTCGTCGAACGGCGTCCAGAGATACGGATCCTCTTCCCAACCGTACCGGCCGATGTAATACAGCACCGACGGATCGTAGTGCCCCATCACGATGAGCGCGTTTTTATCGAGCGTCGCGTTCAATGCCAGCGCGTTGCGGTACACCTGTTTGTTGTACGCGTAGTAAGGCTTCACGATCTGGCGGTTCTGGTACACTATCGCGCCGAGCGCGGCAACAGCGCATACCGCTGCGGCGTACTTCCAGGCGCGATCGACCGCGCTTTGCGCGATCGCCTCGTAGAGCCGGACCAAAAAGCCCGCAGCGGTGAGGGCGGCGAGCGGCAGCAGCAGATACATGTAGTAGTCTACGCGCTCGACGGTGACGACCACGTACGTGTATGCGAGGCCGCCGATCAGCCAGCCCCACAGCAGCGTCCGCGTGCGCGTCGTACGCGGCAGCAGCAGAAAGCCGAGAATGGCGAGCGCGGTAATCGCCGGCCCAATCATCATGCGTGAGAGCACGCCCAGCATAAGCCGGAATTGCGTCAGTTTCAGCCCGAGCGCCGCGCCGTTCGTAAGCGACGCTTTCAGCGATGGAATGACGTGCAGCTGCGTGATGCCCGAGGCCCAGTGCCATTCCGCGTGCGATGCGACCACGCGATCGTATCCGTAGAGCAATCCCAACGGAACGATGAGGAGAATCGCGATCGCGCTCCAGCGCATGGTGCGCCAGGTGAGCGCGCGTTCGGCGATGAGTGCGCCGATCGGTACGAGCGCGGCAAGTGAGACGGGCTTTGCCAAGAACGCCAACGCGAGCAGCGCCGTGGAACGAGCGATGCTGGGCGCCGTCCAGCGTTCTTCCTCGACCAGCATGCGCGAGATCGCATAGAGCGCGGCGGTCATAAAAAACACCATGGTCGTGTCGGGCGTAAACGTGCGGCCGTAGTACACGCTGCCCGGCACGATCGCAAAGGCGAGTGCTGCGAGCAATCCGGCGATTTCGCTTACGAACAGCCAGCGCGCGAAGAATGCCAACACGGCAACCGTGCCCAGACTGAACGCCAGCGTGGTAAGGCGTCCGATGACTTCATGAACGCCCACGACTTTATAAAACGTCGCTGCGACGATCGGAACGATTTGGAGTTCTAGCTCGACGTAATTCGGCGGCGGTCCATTATAATTCGTCTGAGGGTACAGCACGTTGTACTGCAGCGTCGCAAAGTTCTTGGCAATGGACGCCGTGTCGCCTTGGCGCCAACCGGGATGATCCAGGATCGGATCGTGAATGCCTTTGAGCCGGAGCGCAAGCGCTAGCAGCAGAACGAGCAGCAGCCCTACGCGCCAGCTCAGGCTGCGTTTTTGAACGTCCAATACTTGTTCAAAAAGAAGTTGACGAAGATGCCGGCGCCCGTCGCGGCAGCCCACGTGAACGAGAAGTGATTGCCGAACGGCCGCCACCAGTAGAAAATCTCGCCCACCCCGAGCGAGATTGCGGAGACGGTCAAAAACTGAAGGCTCTCGACCGCGGCGTTCGCGCTGGAACGGAACGTCCACACGCGGTTGAGATACCAGTTCGAGACGCCGCCGGCCATGAAGCCGATAGCGAAGTCGCCGGCCCAGGGAAAATTCGGCGAGCCTTTTTGTATGCCGTGCGTGATGACGAAGTTGACGACCAGTCCCGTCGCGCCGACGATGCCGAATTTGACGAACTGCCGGATGCCCCGGCGTTGCGTGACGTTATGCAACCCAGTACCAATCTGCGAAGAGAACGGTGAACAGTCCCAGGAGCGGAAGCGAGAATGCGACGATTGCGTTGTTGACCGACGGTCTCTTGCCCCACAGCGCCAGAATCGCGAACATCGGGAAGAGCACGAGCGCGAAGCGCGGCATGCTCATCAGGCTCGAGGTCGACATCGGCACGAGAATCGAGAGCGCCAAATACGCGATGTACGAGGGTTTGAGCCGGCGCCAACCGCCGATAAGCACGCCAATCATCAGCGCCGTGAAGACGAGCTCGAGCGTTTGATTGGCCTGCGTCTGCGGCGACGTCGCGGTCGAGATCTTGTGGAACGCGTTGATGACTGCGGTCCACGGCGCCGCGAAATGGCGGTTCCAATGGATCTGCACGTGCGAGAAGTAGAGCGGATCGCCGTTGAGCACCCACAGGTAGCCCATGTAGAGCGCCAGGCCTACGGGAATGACGACGATCGGCAGCAGGCTGCGGATGCCGGTGGTGAGATTCTCGCGGTACGCGACGAACCATTCGATAGCAAACGGCACGATCAGCAATACGCCTTCGACGCGCGTCATGGCGGCGAAGAAGCCGACGATGCCCGCCATCCACCAGCGGCGCTCGCGCATGTAGTAAAACGAGGCGACCGTCAAAAAGAAGAACAGCGATTCCGTGTAGACGGCCGAGAAGAAGATCGCCGTCGGAAAGATCGAGATATAGAAGATTGCGCGGCGCGCGACGGTGCGGTCGAATTCGTGTTCGACGAGCTTGTACAGATACAGCAGGCCGAAGAAGAGCGCCACGTTTGAGACGACCAGGCCCGCGATCAGGTGATTGCCGATCAGTAAACCCAGCCCGGCGATCAGCAGCGGGTAGAGGGGAAAGAACGCCATGTCGGTTCCGTGGTAACCGATGGTCGCGATGTCCAAATAGTGCACCGCATCCCAGCGGCCCCATACCGCAAGCAGGACGTGGCTGGATTCTTGCACGTGCGTGCCGGCCCGCTGACCGATAATGACCGCCGCAAGTTCCGCGATGACGATGATTGCGAAGCGCGTGACGACGAAATCGACCATGACGTCGCGCACGGTTTCGTTGAAGCGCACCGCGACTGCGAGCTTGCTTACGATAAACAACGCGCAGCAGTAGATGAAGAGCCGCACGCCGCCGTGCGTGAACCAAATCGGAAGCACGAACGAGAGCCACAGCAGCACAAACGGCATCCACGATATGGCGTCGTACTGCATCGAGCGCTGAAGACGCACGCCTGCGCGCGCGGCGAAATAGCGCGAGTATGCCGCCCACGCCCATACGACCAGCAGCGCGGCGGCAAAGACGAAGAGCGGCAGTCCCGCCGCGATGAGTGAAGCGTCGTGGGTGGGTACGAGCAAGCCGTACCACGCGAAAAATCCGAGCGTCGCGCCTGCGGCAAGCACCGCGGCGAGCGGGCCCCAGCCGGCGGCAACGAGTGTATCGAACGATGCCGCGAGTTGAACGCGCGCGGTCGAGCGGGTCTCTTCGAAATGGGCGGACACGGGGAGAACGAGTTAAAGGAATCGTTCCGCCTTCCTTGTAGCCAGAGGGCCATGACGACGATGATTGCACGCACGGCAACCAGTCCGGTCAATACGTTGGATTTCGTAAAGGTGACCGAAAACGCGGCGCTCGCAGCCTCGCGTTGGATGGGCCGCGGCGAGCGCGACACCGCCGATGGAGCCGCCGTCGAACGCATGCGCGACGCGCTCAATGCAATGGAGATCTCCGGGCGCATCGTCATCGGGGAAGGTGAGCGCGACGAGGCGCCGATGCTGTTCATCGGTGAGGAGCTCGGCCGCGGAGGCTTCGAGGTCGACATCGCCGTCGATCCCGTCGAAGGCACGAATCTGGTCGCCAACGGCCTGCCCAACTCCATCGCCGTCATGGCGATCTCCGAGCGCGGCGGATTGCTCAACGCGCCGGACACCTATATGAAGAAACTCGCCGTCGGCCCGAAGGCCGCGCCTTACGTCCACATCGACGCGCCCGTGCGCGACAATCTGGAAGCCGTGGCGAACGCCCTCGAAAAGCCGATCAACGAGGTGACCGTCGTCATACTGGATCGCCCGCGTCACGCGCAGATCGTCAAAGAATGCCGCGAAGCCGGCGCGCGCATCAAATTGATCTCCGACGGCGACGTGGACGCATGCATCGCGACGGCGGTGCAAGGTACCGGCATCCACGTAGCGATGGGCACCGGCGGCGCGCCCGAGGGCGTGCTCGCTGCGGCCGCGCTCAAATGCCTGGGCGGCAACTTCATGGGAAAACTCGAGTTCCGCAACGATGAAGAAGTGGAACGCGCCAAAGCAATGGGTTTCGGTTCCGCGGATCGCCTGCTCACGATCGACGATCTCGTCAAAGGCAAAGACGTCGTCTTTTGCGCGACGGGCATCACGGACGGCGACTTGACGCGCGGCGTGCGGTTCTTCGGCAACAACGCGCGCACGCACTCGATCGTCATGCACTCCGACGGCACCGTGCGGTTCATCGAGTCGGTGCATCGTTTGAGCGCCCGCCCCGTGTCTATAGGGCAATGATCCGGAAAAAGCACGACCTTGTCATCCTGGGCGCAGGCTCCGGCGGGTACGCCGCCGCGCGAACCGCCCACGATTTAGGCGCCGATGTGGCGCTGGTGGACCAGGGGCCGCTCGGCGGCCTTTGCATTCTGCGGGGCTGCATGCCCAGTAAAGCGCTCATCGCGGTCAGCGACGCTGTTCAGGATATGCGCGAGGCGGCGGAACTCGGCGTGCACGCCGGTGAGATCTCAATCGATTTCGGGCACATCATGCGCCGTAAAGCGCGCCTGATTCGCGGCTTTGCCGACTACCGCATCGAGGGCATCGAAAAGTTCCCGCTCTACATGGGCAAGGCGCGCTTTCTCTCGCCGCGGGAATTGCAAGTCGGCGACGACACGATCCTCGAGAGTCCCAAGTTCATCATCGCGACCGGCAGCGTCGTCGCACCCTCGCACGCGGTGCACGGCCTGGACGACGCCGGCTACATCGACAGCGACGCGGCGCTCGAAATCCAAGAGCTGCCGAAGTCTCTCATCGTGCTCGGCGGCGGATACATCGGTTGCGAGCTGGGTCAGTTCTTCTCGCGCATGGGTGTGAAGACGAGCATCGTGCTGCGCAGCCGTCACCTGCTCTCCGGCGAAGACCACGATATCGGCAACGCGCTCACCGATTATTACCGCGAAGAAGGCATCGACGTGCACACCGAGACGCAGATCGTGCGCGTGAGCAAACGCGGCGGGAAGAAGATCGTGCACATCGTGCGCAACGGCGTCGAAGGCGAACTCGAAACCGACGAGCTGCTCTACTGTTTGGGCCGCGTGCCGAACATCGACGGGCTGGATCTCGAAAAGGCCGGCGTCGATTGCCACCACATCACGGGCATCGAAACGGACGAAACGATGCGCACGTGCCAAGACGGCTTTTTTGCGATCGGCGACGTCGCGGGCAAACACATGCTCGTGCATGTCGCGATCTACGAAGGCGAGATCGCGGCGCGCAACGCGATTCTCGGCACGCATGAGAAAGCCGATTACTCACTGCAGAAAGCGCACACCGTCTTCAGCGATCCGCAGGTCGCAATCGCCGGCGAAACCGAGCGCGAACTGCAAGCCAAAGGCGTCGCCTACGTGAAGGGCACCTACGATTTCGCCGAGCACGGCAAAGCGGAGTGCCTGAACAAAACCAAGGGCTTCGTGAAGATCATGGCCGACGCGCGGAGCGGCAAGATTCTCGGCGCGGCGATTCTGGGTTCGCACGGCTCGGATCTGATTCACGAGATGATCGTCGCGATGCGATACGGCGCGACGGTGCAAGAGTTTATGCTGATTCCGCATTTGCACCCGACCATGGCGGAGATTTGGACGTATCCCGCCGAGGAATGCGCTGCCAAGCTCCACGTGGCGGGTCCGGGTACGATCGAGCCCGAAGTCGCGTTAGGTGGAACCGCCGGTTAATCTGGATCATCGCGCAGCGCCCCTGCGCGTCGCGATCGTCCAAAGCAAACCGCGCAAGGGACGGTACGAAGAGAATCTACGCGAGCTGGGCGAGGTTTTCGCGCAGCTCACGGCAGCCCAGCCCGCCCCCGATCTCGTCATTCTTCCGGAAGCCGCGCTGACGGGCTATTTTCTCGAGGGTGCCGTGTACGAGCTCGCGCTTGACGCGCGGCGTTTTGCGGCGGATCTCGCGCGCACGTGGCACGAAGCGGCCGGTGGCGCAACCGTCGACATCGCGTGCGGCTTTTTCGAGAACGCGGGCGGCACGTATTACAACAGCGCGGTGTACGTTGAAGTCGAGCACGGGAAGCACTGCGTGCGCCACGTGCACCGCAAGATGTTCTTGCCCACGTACGGCGTTTTCGACGAAGAGCGCTTCCTCTCGCGCGGACGCCGTCTGCAAACCTTCGAGACGCGCTTCGGAACCATGGCGCTGCTCATCTGCGAAGACGTGTGGCATGCGATCATGCCGACGATCGCCGCGGTGAAAGGCGCGCGCGTGCTGATCGTCCCGAGCGCTGCTCCTGGGCGCGGCATCGAAGAAGACGACGAACTCGGCAGCATCGCGCGCTGGCGCGAGATTCTCCACGCCACAGCCGCCGAGCACGGCGTGTATTTGTTGTATGCGGGCCTGGCGGGATTCGAAGGCGGAAAAGGCATGACCGGCAGTTCGCGGGTCGTCGGTCCGCGCGGCCGCACCATTGTGCAAGCGCCGGCGCTCGGGGCGCACATCGTGCGCGCGACGCTGGACATGCGCGAAATCGACTTGGCGCGCGCGACGCTGCCGCTCCTGGGCGATTTGGGCGCCGTTCTTCCGGATCTGCTGCTCGACGAAGAATTACCGCTGCCGCGAGGACTTCATGCTTCCGGTCATTGAGGCCGGCACCGGTCCCTTCACGCAGCCGCCCACGATCAATCCCGCAGTAACGGCCGATTGGCTCGTCGCTTTTCTGCAAGACGAAATGCGCGCGCGCCGTTCGGTCGCAAAAGCGGTGATCGGACTCTCCGGCGGCGTCGATTCCGCGGTCACGGCGTTTTTATGCGCGCGTGCCCTCGGTCCGGAAAACGTGCACGCCATCCGGATGCCGTACAAGCATTCCAGCCCTGCAAGCTTGGCCGACGCGCAACTCGTAACGGATGCGCTGGGCATCCACCAACACACGGTGGAGATTACGGGCGCTGTCGACGGATATCTGCAATTGGAACCGGAAGCCGACGCGCGGCGCCGCGGCAACGTCATGGCGCGCGTGCGGATGGTCGTGCTTTTCGATCAATCTGCAAAATACGCCGCGCTGCCGGTCGGAACGGGCAATAAGACGGAACGGCTGCTCGGCTATTTTACGTGGCACGCCGACGACACGCCGCCGATCAATCCCATCGGCGATCTCTACAAATCGCAGGTATGGGAGCTCGCGCGGTATCTCGGCGTTCCGCGCGAACTCATCGAGAAAGCACCCAGCGCAGATCTGGAAGCGGATCAGACCGACGAATCGGATCTCGGCATCACCTACGCGAGGGCCGATGCGATTCTCTCGCACATGCTGGAAGGCTATTCCAACGAGCAGCTCGCCGAACGCGGCTTCACGGAGCACGACGTGCGCTTGGTGCGCCGGCGCCTGGACGGCACACATTGGAAGCGGCATCTTCCGACCACCGCCATGCTGACGAACACGGCAATCAACGAATTTTACTTACGCCCCGTGGATTTCTAAGATGCCTAGCGTCGAGATCGTGGCGATAGGCACGGAGCTGCTGCTCGGGCAACTCGTCGATACGAACACGCCGCACATCGCCTCATCGCTTGCCGCAGCGGGACTGGACGTGTACGCGACTCACGCTGCAGGAGACAACCGCGAACGCATCGCGGCCGCGATGCGCGCGGCGCTGCAGCGCGCCGACGGCGTCATCACCTCCGGCGGTCTCGGTCCGACGGTCGACGATCTTACGAAAGAGGCGGCGTGCGACGCGCTGGGCGTGCAACTCGAAATGCACGAACCCTCACTCGCCGCAATGAAAGAGCGTTTCGCGAGTCTGGGTTTCGAGATGCGCGAGAACAACGTGAAGCAAGCGTTAATGCCGCGCGGCGCATTCGTCCTGCCGAATCCGCACGGAAGCGCGCCGGGCTACATTGCCGTGGGCCGCGACGGCAAATTCATCGCGTCGATGCCCGGTGTGCCGCGCGAAATGAAACCGATGCTCGCGGATAGCGTGATTCCGTGGCTGCGTCAACGCTTCGTGCTCGGTGCAGCGATCTACACGCGCATCCTGCATACCGCCGGCATTGCGGAATCCGAGATCGATCACCGCATCGACGATCTTTTTCGCGCCATGGAGAATCCGAAGATCGGGGTGTTGGCTCACGATTTCCGGTGCGACGTAAAGATCATGGCAAAAGCGCAATCCCAAGAAGAAGCGCAGCGGCTCATCGCGCCGGTCGAACACGAGATCGTAAAGCGGCTGGGAGGCCATATTTACGGTGTAGACGATCTCACGCTGCCGGGCGCGGTGCACGTGCTTCTGCAACGCATGCATCACACCGTCGCCGTCGCGGAATCGTGCACCGGCGGACGCGTAGCCGCCGCATTAACATCCGTGCCCGGCTCCTCGCAGAGTTTTCTGGGAGGCGTCGTCGCGTACGATAATTCGGTGAAGACGCGTACGCTGGGCGTGCGCGAGCAGACGCTGCAGCGTTTCGGCGCGGTCAGCGAAGAGACTGCGCTGGAAATGGCGCGCGGCGTGCGCGAGCGCCTGGGAACGGATTACGGGATATCGACGACCGGCGTTGCCGGACCATCCGGCGGAACGCCCGAGAAACCCGTCGGCCTGGTGTGGTTCGCCGTGTGCGGGAACGGCGTAGAGAAAACGCTGCAGCGCACCATGCCGCCCGGGGATCGTGATTCCATTCAAGCACGCGCGACGGTAGCCGCACTCACGCTACTCTGGAAGCAACTGAGCCGATAGCCGCCGGGAACCTCTCCCCCGGCAAATCACGTATTCTTCATACCTGATGCTTAAAGTCGGGTACAAGGACCGTGCTTCTATGATTCGACTCTTCTGGGCTGCCCTGGCTGTCGTGTTCACGCTTACCGCTTGCGGCGGCGGAGGCGGAGGCGGTACGCCGCCCGTCGCTACAGTCTCGCCGACGCCGTTCCCGGGCGGCTCTCCGCCATCGACGCAATCGCTTTCGTGTCCGTCGAGCGCAAGTTCGGCGCAAAGCTTTGCTTCGGCGCCGGCCGGAACGGCAACGTTCAGCCGCATGACCCCGCGCGCGAGCGGCTTGCCGGGTTTCGTGCCGGGGGCTATCGCCGTTACGTATCGAGTTTCGGCGCGCACGAGCGATCTGGAACGCGCGGCCGGCACGCTCGGCGCCTCGCGCCGGGCCGACCTGACGTTTGACGCGCTCGGTCTACGCACGCGCGTGCTCTCGGTCGATCCATCGCGCACCGATGCGGCGATGGTGCAGCTGCGATCCGCGCAGGGCGTTGAATCGGTCTCGCGCATCTCCTACCGGCACCTGCAAACCGTCAGCTCGAACGATCCATACTACATCGGCTTTGGTCCGGGCGCGCCGTATTACGAGTCGGCTAGCGAGCCGGGCCAATGGGATATGCACGTCATGCACGTGTCCACCGCTTGGAACGACGTGACCTCGAGCGCTCCGGTGACGGGCGCGCCTATCGCGATCGTCGATACGGGTGTAGACGTAAACCATCCCGAGCTCAGTGGTGGGAAGATCGTGCGCACGCAGTGCTACGTGACGTATCCGTCGAGCGCCTCGCAGAGCAGTGGCCCGTTCGTCACGGATACCGACGGGCACGGCACCGATGTTGCGGGGATCGCGGATGCGAATACCGGCAACGGTCTCGGTTTCGCAAGTCCCGGCTTCTCCGCGCCAATGCTTGCCTATCGCATTTTCCCCACGGATCCGTCAGCCGGCTGCGAGGGCTCGACCAGCGCGCAATGCGAGTCGAACACGTTCGATGAAGCATCCGCGATTAACGATGCCGTCGCGCACGGTGCGAAAGTGATCAACTTGAGCCTGGGCTCCACGGGTCCATGTTCGTCGAGCGATCCGGAGTATCAAGCGATCGAGAACGCAATCGCGAAGGGTGTCGTGGTCGTCGCTGCGGCCGGCAACGAGTCGAAGAGTGCGCTGGATTGTCCCGCGGCCGATCCCGGCGTCATTGCCGTCGGCGCATCCACGCTCGACGATGCCGTATCGCCTGCAAAAGAAGCGGTCGCGACGTATTCGAACTTCGTTTCCGGAACGAGCGGCGGACGCTACATGGTCGCGCCGGGCGGCGATCCGAGCGGCTCGCGCGACAACGACGACCTGCACTGGATCGAAAATATTTATTCCAGCACGGCGGTTCAGCCAGGAACCTGCACGCCGGACAACGGGTCGTCCTCTGCTACGGCAGACTGCCGCATCTTGATCGCCGGCACGTCGCAAGCTACGCCGCACGTTGCCGGTGTCGTCTCGCTGATTCTTGCGGCACGTCCTGGATACTCGCCGGTACAAGTGGCGGCGGCCCTATGCAATAGCGCGACGGATATCAGCGATTCGAAACAAGGCTGCGGTCGCGTGGACGCCGCGGCGGCGGTGGCTTACGCGAAGTCGCATTAACGGGTGGTGCGGGTGCGCAACCGCGGCATCGCATTTGTAGCGGTTCTCGCGCTCGCGGCGTTTACGGCGTGCGGGGGAGGCGGCGGCACGACGTCCGTGCCGGCCGCGCCGGTGCCGTCTGTTCCGCCTGCGCCGCCGGGCGGCGTGCCGACGACTTCGCCCACGCTGCTGCCGAGCGGAGCGCCGACCTCCGCGCCTACTTCTAGCCCGACGGCCGCTCCGACGCAGTTTCCCACGCTTGCACCCACGCCGTCACCCACGCCCGCTCCGACCGTAGCGCCAACCGCGCTTCCTACTTCCAGCGCCGCATCCACGTATTGCACGACGCCCGGCGCGCCGCAGAGCATCGCGCGCAGAACCTTCTCGGTACGGCGCAGCGAGGGGTTCGTGCGTGCGCGCGGCGTGGAAGCGGCGCGCGAGCCGTATGCTTCGGGAACCATCGAAGTCTCGTACGAACGCGGAATGTTCCTCGCGCATCGCGCTGCGGCGATGCGCGAGTTATCGGATGCGGACGCGGCGGCCGCCGGCGAGATCGATTTCGCGAACCTCGACCGCGTAACGGAAATAGTCCACGTCGCGCCGGGCGAAGAAGATCGCGCGATCGCGCGTTTACGATCGGATATTCTCGTACGCGACGTTTCGCGTGCGGCGATTCGCTACAAGCTTTCGACGAATGCGGCAAGCGCATTTCCAAACGATCCGTATTTCGACGGCTTTGCGCCCGAAAACGGACCGCCGCTCTACGAGGCTCCCGATAGCGCGGGTCAATGGGATATGCATGTGATCTGCGCCGCGAACGCCTGGGCCTACGGGAAAGCGAATTCGACCGGCATGACGCACGCCGGCGCGCTCGGAGGCACGGCGCCGATCGCGATTATCGATACCGGCGCGGATAGCACGCATCCCGATCTGCAGGGCCGCATCGTCTATGCCGAGAGCGACCTGAGCGGAGTAACGAACGTCGGAAGCGCGGACGATGGCGATGGGCACGGAACCGACGTCGCCGGCATCGCGGCAGCCGCGGGAAATAACCGGTTCGGCTTTGCCGGCGTTGCATACGCGGCGCCGCTCATGATCTTCAAAGTCTTTCCGGATCCGCCATGCGCGAGCGGCGGGTGCAACGCCTTCGGCACCGACATTGCCATAGCCATTCAGCATGCGATCTCGCACGGCGCGAAAGTGATC
The DNA here is from genome assembly GCA_025934645.1 of Vulcanimicrobiia bacterium. GTDB lineage: Bacteria > Vulcanimicrobiota > Vulcanimicrobiia > Vulcanimicrobiales > Vulcanimicrobiaceae > JAICWY01. The sequence continues at coordinate 40,932 of JAICWY010000002.1, read as the reverse complement.
AACCTTAGCCTCGGATCTTCGGGCGTCGATACGGCGGAAGAAAACGCCGTCGCTAGTGCGATAAAGGCCGGCATCGTCGTAGTTGCGTCAGCGGGCAACGAACAAGCATCGAGGCTCGATTATCCCGCTGCGTATCCGGGTGTTCTGGCGGTCGGCGCTTCCGCGCTTGACGATTCCAGCGGCGTCGTCAAAGAAACGGTCGCATCGTACTCCAACTACGATGGCTCCAATCCGATGTCGTGGGGCATCGTGGCGCCGGGCGGAGACCCGGCCGGAAGCAGCGATAGCGACTTGCTGCACTGGATTGAAAATATCTACACGTCGCAGTCGTCGAATTCGTCGGGCTTTTGTACCGCCGACGGGAACGACGGCGGCCGCGTCGATTGCCGCGTGCTCATCGCCGGCACCTCGCAAGCCGCTCCGCATGCCGCAGGCGCGGCGTCGCTGCTGCTCAGCGTGGGCGCGCACGCAAGCGCGATAAAAAACTTGCTTTGCTCCACGGCGACGCCGATCGCCGGCATAAAGTCGGGTTGTGGGCGTCTGAACGTGTACAGGGCGATGGCCTCCGCCGTGGGCGACCTTAGCCCGTAGCTGCGCGGGAATGCCGGAAAGCGGCCGATAACAATAGCGGTCACTTTTTTCGGAGGACACCTCGTTGGCACGTCGCGGCTTCGCCTTTGTAACGGTCGGTGCGTTCGCTTTTGCTCTGACCGCGTGCGGCGGAGGAGGCGGCGGACCCGTCCCTTCAACGCCTGCACCGACGCTTGCCCCGACGCTGCCTCCGGTATCTCCGAGTCCGACACCGCTTCCTTCGCCGATGGCGTATGCGTCATCGCTAAACTGCACATCGGCCGGCGCGCCTCAAGCCTTCATGCGTCAGGCGATTTCTTCCGGAGCGCCCGACAACCGGGTTCTCCGCAAGCGCTTACCTCAAATGGCGAGCAGTGGATACGTGAGCGGACAAATTGAGGTCGTCTACAAACGCGCCTCATTCACGTCCGAGCAAGACGCCATAGCCCGTTCCGTTTCGGCAGCACGTGGTACGGAACAACGGCAGCTGGACTTTCCGGCGGCCGGCAAACTCGTCCAGATCCTTCACGTTGAACCGGGCACTGAAGATGCTGCGCTTGCGGTGCTCCGAGCCAATCCGGTAGTGGAGCAAGCCTCGCGCACGGCCGTTCGTCACCTTTTGTCAACGACGGCGGCGTTTACGAATGACCCCCTGTTCCTCGGCATTTCCGTACCGGCATCGCCACCGCTGTACCAACGGCCGAACTACGGCGGTCAATGGGATATGCACGCGATCTGCGCAGCAAATGCTTGGGGTTACGGGAACGCGAATTCCACCGCGCAGACATATCCCGGCGCCTTGGGTGGCTCGAATTCGTTCCCGATTGCAATTATCGATACGGGCGCGGATACGACGCATCCCGAGCTCACCTCTCACATCATCTACGCGGAAAGCGATGTCGGCGGCGTCACGACCGTCGGCACTTCGGCGGTAACCGATACTGATGGTCACGGCACCAATGTTGCCGGCATCGCGGCCGCAATCGGCGGTAACGGCTTTGGGTTTGCCGGCGTTGCGTACAATGCGCCGCTCATGATTTTCCGGGTCTTTCCAAATACCAATTGCGGGACAAAAGGCTGCGATGCGCAAGGGTCCGATGTTGGACTGGCGATACAACATGCGGTAGCGCAAGGCGCTAAAGTCATTAGCATGAGTCTGGGCTCACCCTCGGCGGACTCGGCGGAAGAAACAGCAGTCGCCGCTGCAGTTCGAGCGGGTGTCGTAGTCGTTGCGGCTTCCGGAAACGAAAGCTCCTCGATGCTTGATTATCCGGGCGCCGATCCGGGCGTGATCGCAGTAGGCGCTTCAGGTCTCGACGATTCAACGTCGACCGTTACGGAAACCGTTGCATCGTATTCAAACTACGATGCATCCCATCCGGCGACGTGGGGGCTTGTTGCCCCGGGCGGAACCGCTTCCGATGCGAACGACGGTGACACCTATCATTGGATCGAAAATCTGTACACATCTCAAGCGGCAGACTCGAGTTCGTTTTGCCGTCCCGATCCCAACGTTGCCACCGGCCAAAACGACTGCCGCATCCTCATTGCCGGTACGTCACAGGCGACTCCGCATGTTGCGGGCGCCGCGGCACTGCTGCTCAGCGTCGGCGTGGCGCCAAGCAATGTCGAGACGCTTCTCTGTAACAACGCTACGAATATTAGTAACGTACGGCAGGGTTGCGGACGTTTAAACGTTTATAAGGCGATGGCCGCCGCGGTCGGCGACCCGTCGCCATAACCGGCGGCGCGCGGCGTCAGCCGCCGAAGCCGATCGCCTTTAGGACGCGTTGCGTTTCTAGCGCTTCTTGGAAAGTCGGGACCGTGCTGATGCCGGTCTCGATGAGTTTTACGAACTCGTCGAGCAATTGCATGACGAGCGGAACATGCTTGTCCACCGACGCCATTTGCCGGTAGGGTGAGGGCTTGCAATCCAGTTCGTTGGTTTCTTCCGGGTCCACGCTAAACAGACGCATGTCATGCACGTCCGTGCCGCTTGCGACGGCCGTGCGGTTCTCCGCGTGCACCGCGTACGTCGATTGCTCCACGCGCGATGTTCCGTCCACCGCAAGACGCGCGACGAGGCCCTCGCCGTAGTCAAGAAGCGCGAAAGCGCCGTCATCCACGTTGCTCGTGAATTCGCCCTCGGCGTCGTGCCGCACCCGATTTGCGGTGCGCAGCAACCCGCTCACGCGTTGCGGCGGCCGGCCCGCGAACCAGTTCGCGGAGTCGATGATGTGCGAGAGGAGCGCGCCGGCGATGCCGCCGCCCTTTTCGCGTTCGAACCACCAGCCGCGTTTGCGCGTTGCGTCTTCGCGCAAGAATCCGGCAAGCTGCGAGATCTCGATCTCGCGCATCGGCTGCAGATGACCGTTGTCGATCAGCTCTTTTAGCGCCATGCGCTGCGGCACCCAGCGGAATTCGTGCATCACGGCAGTCGCGGTGCCCGCGCGCTTTGCAGCCGCAACCATTTCTTCGGCCTGTGCGACGGACAAGGCGAACGGCTTCTCGCAGATGACGTGCTTGCCGGCAGCGAGCGCAGCGAGCACGTCGTTGTGGTGCGTGAACGGCGGCGCAGCTATCGACACGACGTCGAGCTCGCAGCCCGCGAGCATCTCTTCGCACGTCGCAAACGCGTGCGGAATGCTGCGTTCGCGCGCGATACTCTCGGCGCGGTGCGGCGAGGCGATCGCGACCACCTCGAAGTTGGGATGCGCGGAGAACGCCGGCACGTGCACGCGCGCGCCGAAACCGGCGCCGGTAATTCCGACTTTATATTTCACAAGCACTCCGTTAGGATGTCGATAGCGCGGAAGAGCTGCCGCTCGGAGATAACGAGCGGCGGCGTAATCGAAAGAACGTTCCCAAGCGGGCCGGCCTGCAGCGCGATGACGCCGCGCCGCAGCGCCTCTTTCACGACGTGTTCGGCGCGCTCGCCGCTTTCGAGTTCGATTCCCCAAATCAGACCGCGTCCGCGCGCGGCCTTCACGCGGCCGTCTGCGTGCAGCGCGCCCAGGCGCGAGCCGAGCGCCGATCCCAGTTGCCGCGCGCGTGCCGGAAGATCCATGCGCTCGATCTCGCCGATGTTCGCGAGCGCCGCCGCGCAAGCCATAGGATTGCCAAGATAGGTCGACGTGTGCAGCGCTTCGCCGGGCGATATGGGCCAGGCATCCATGATCTCCGGCTTTGCAATCGTTGCGGAGATCGGAAAGCCGTTCGCGAGCGCTTTGCCCACGCACATGATGTCCGGAACCACGCCGTCGTGTTCGCATGCGAACATCGTGCCCGTCCGCCCGAATCCGGTGTAGATCTCATCGACGACGAGCAAGATGCCGAGTTCGTCGCAGATCGCGCGCAGGCCGGAGAGATAGCCGTTCGGCGGTACGATCGATCCGCCGCGGCCTTGCACCGGCTCGACGACGAGCGCTGCAAGGTCGCTGCGCGAGCGCAACGCCGCGCGAGCCTCTTCGAGCGCCGCCGCGAGGCCTTCATCGGGCCGGCGCGCATCCGCGGCGGGGTAGTCCAACGCCAGCGCTTTCTTCGGAAGAACCGCTGCGAACGGTGTGCGGAATTTTTCGATACCGGAGATCTCGAGCGTTCCGAGCGAGAGGCCGTGATACGCGCCGCGATAGGAAGCGAAGGCCGATTTGCCCGTCGCAAGCATCGCCGTTTTGAGCGCGGCCTCGACCGCTTCTGCGCCGGTGGAGGCGAGAAATGTTTTCGACAGCGATCCCGGAGCGATCTGCGCCAGCTTTTCGAGCAGTTTGACTTTTACTTCGGTGGGATGCACGTCGCCCATTGCGTGCATCAACCGCACGGCCTGATCGTGAATTGCCGCGGCGACATACGGATTGCTGTGTCCCGTGTTGGCGACGCCGAATGCCGATGTGAGATCGATGTACCGGTTGCCGTCCACGTCCGTAACGGTCGCGCCTGACGCAGATTCCCAGAAAACGGGAAAACGTTCGTCGACGAACGTGACGTTGCGCGACTCGTACGCGCGCAAATGCGGCGCCAAATCGCGCGTGCGCGGCCCCGGAACCGCGGTGACTATCTCTTCGAGGGCGTCGTCGTTCAAAGTGCTTTATCGATCCAGCGGACGAACTCCGCGATGCGCGGACGGCCTCCATGGCCGCCGGCGAGCGTTGGGTTCTGCAGTTCGCCAAAGCGGGCGAGGCGTACTGCCCCTGCTTCAAGAGCGGCTTGAACGGCGTCGGGACGATCGCCCGAAATCGCGAAGCCTTCGAGCGGTAAGCGGTGCGCGCGCACGTAAGTTAGCGCGTCCTGCGGTCCGTCGACCGGAATGATGCCCAGCGTTCGCGGCAAAAAGTGCGGCGCCTCATCGCGCGGCGGGTCGTATTCGAGCAGATACTCGGCTGCGTCGTTTGCAAACACGGCGCCGCGCCCGCCGGCCGCGCGAAAGGCGCCCACATTGCGCAGATGCGATAGTTGCGCGCGGAGCGCGGGCTCCGCGCTTCCCGGAGGAAACTCTACGCTCGCAGCCTCGACGGCTCGCGCGAAGATCTGCGCGAATTGCAGCGGCGTTTGCGTGCCGCCGTTCTCGACGAAGAGCACGTGCAGCGAGAGACAACCTTCGCTCTCGTACAGAACGAGATCGCGCGCCGCGCCTTCTGCGATTGCAGCGATGCTTTTGGGCGAGGCAAGCGACTCGCGCGTGATATAACCGGCACTCGCCCGCGGACCGTAGCCGATGAATCGAGCCTGCGCGTGCAGCGACGAGCGGATCGACGCAAGCGCATCCTCGCCGCCATAGGCCGCGACGACGTCGAACGTGCGAAGGTCCGGCGCGGCGGCATCGGCGGAGTTCCACGCGGCGGCACGCGCCGCAACGCCGAACTCTTCGCGCTCTTCGGCGAGTGTTTCGAAGAAGGCCCGCGCCAGTAAATCTTCGCGGTCTTTGACCAGCACGTCGCATTTCGCGCAAAGCGCGAAGATCGCCGGCGTAAGGGCGACGCCGATCGTGGTGCGGCTCGAGATGATGCATGCGCTACCCGCGGGGGAGGCCCACGCGTCCGGACGGCCTTCGCGCGCAACGAATCCATCGAGCGCATCCAGGCTGCCCAGTTCGTTTACGATCGCCGCGAGCAGTTCGCGCTCGGTCATCGAGAAGAAGAGCCGGTCCAACGCGTACTCTACGGCGGGCAGCGAGTATTCCGTACGCTGCGCAATGCGATCCAGTATGCGCACGCGCGGCGGAAAGTCACCGTCGCTCCAACGCTCCGCGGCGCCCGCGACCGCCCGCACGATTTTGCGCGCTGGAACGTTGGCGAGCGCCGTCAACGAACCGCCAGGGTTCGCAGGGTCTCCGCGTCGAGCGAACAGCCCCGCAGTTCGGCGCCTTGCTCGCGCCCGATCAAAACGATGCCGCCATCTTCGGTTGCCACGCCCAAGTCTTCGGTTTGAATCGCGATACAAGAGGAACGATTGGCAAGATCGACGTGAACGAGTGCGCCCACGACGCCTTTGGGCAGCGTCGTGTTATCGGGTCCGACGACGCGAGGGCGCAGCCATGGCGGAGAACGTTTGATGCGCGCGCCTTCGAACGTTGCATCGTAGTACTGGCTTGTGAGTTCCGTCATGCCGTACTCGGCGACGATGCGATCTTGTCCGAGGGCGAAAATGTCCGCAAGAGCGGCGTACAACTCCGCGCGTTGAACGACACGCGTGCGGCCCTTGAAGCCGCCCGTTTCCATAATGCGCGAGCCGGGCGGGAGCCCAAGTGACGAAACGCCGCGCGCCTGTAGCGCGTCGAGCAGCTCCACGAATGCAAACGCCGTACCCGCAACGCACGCCGGCGCGTGTGCTTTTTGCGCGGCGCGGGCGGCGGCGAGAAATCCATCGACGTCGAGCGTATCGCCGCCGATGAACCAGCCTTCGCGTCCGTCGCCGAAAGTCTCGGCGACTTTCCGCATCATATAGCCGAGCGAGGATTGCGGACGCTCCGCCGGATTAGGCACGAGCAGCAGATAGCGCAGCGGCTGCGCGGCGCCGGAGAGCATGGCATCGTGAAAGCCGGCAAGGAGCGCCGCGTCGTAGAGCGCCGCGGTCTCCATGTAATGTTTGCCGCCGACGCCTCGCGTCGTGCCGCTGGTCTCGAATGCGAGCGCCGCTTGCGCCGGATCGAAGGTGCACAACGCCGCTTCTTTATACGCGCCGGCCGGCACGGGCGGGATCGCCTCCCAGTTCTCCGGCAGGCGGTCCGGCGTTACGCCGAGCGAAGCGCAGTACTGCGCATACGGCTTGTTGTAGCGCAGCTGATGCGAGAAAATGCGCAACGCGAGCGCGTTGAAGTCCGTCACGCGGCGCTGTTCGATAGCGCCCAGAATCGCTGCGTCCAGCGCTTGCGCTTCTGCGCCGTACGCGCTCACGAAAGGCTGCGGCGGCGGCTGGAGATCAGACCGCTGTTGAGTCCGCTCGTAGAGAGGCCGCCGCTCAGGCGCGCGTATTCCACTTTGATGCAGCGATCGACGACGACCAGGAGGCCCGCTTCATCCGCCAGGCGGATCGCGTCTTCGTTGATGACGCCGTATTGGAACCAGATCGCTTTTGCGCCGGCGGCGATCGCTTCTTGCACGATCGGCACCACTTCGCTCGGCTTGCGGAAAACATCGACGATGTCCGGCGCGCCGTGCGCTTGCGCGTACGCGGTAAGCGACGGAAATGCCGGAACGCCGTCGATCTCCGTAATGGTCGGATTGATCGGCGTGACTTCATACCGGCTTTGCGTGCGCAAATAACTGAACACGGTGTAGCTAGGGCGCAGCGGGTTCGACGACGCGCCGATCATCGCGACGGTTGTACTGCCCTCGAGCAGATCGCGGCGCGCGGAAACGGTGTCCAGAATCATGCGTTCACCGGTTCGACGGCCGCGCGCAGGGCGTTCTCCAGATCCCATATGAGATCGTCCGCGTCTTCCAATCCTACCGAAAGACGGACCATTTCCGGCGCGACGCCGGCCTTGCGCATCTCTTCATCACTAAGCTGCGAATGCGTGGTGGAGGCCGGGTGAATCACCAAGCTTTTCGCGTCGCCTACATTGGCCAAATGGCTCCAGAGTTCGAGCGCGTCGATGAAACGGCGCCCGGCTTCGCGTCCGCCGCGAATGCCGAACGTGAAGATCGAACCCATCGCCGGCGCGTTCACCCATTCGACTTCCGGTCGCGATTGCAGATAGGCCGCGATCCTGCGGCCGTTCTCCACGTGCGCTTTCATGCGGATCGGGAGCGTTTCCAATCCGATTAGCAGCAGCCACGCATCCATGGGCGACATCTGAGAACCGACGTCGCGCAGCACTTCGGCGCGTCCGCGCATCAGGAACGCGTACTCGCCGAAGGTTTCCGTGAAGACTTTGTTGTGATAGCCGGGACTCGGCTGCGAGAGCAGCGGAAACTTGCCGTTCTCCCACGGAAAACATCCCGACTCCACCAGGACGCCGCCGATCACCGCGCCATGTCCGGAGATGAATTTCGTCGCCGAATGTACGACGATGTCGGCACCGTGTTCCATCGGCCGGTAGAGCGCGGGCGATGCGAACGTGTTGTCCACCACGAGCGGAATGCCGGCGTCGTGCGCGATCTGCGCAAGCCGGCCGATGTCGCCAAGTGCACCCGACGGGTTGCCGATCGTCTCCGCGAACAGCATCTTCGTGTTCGGCTGAATTGCCGCGCGGATCGCGTCGTAGTCGTCCACCGGCACGAATGTCGTTTCAATGCCCATGCGCTTGAGCGTGATGCTGAACTGCGTCACGGTTCCGCCGTAAACGTTCTGCGAGCTGACGATGTGGTCGCCGTTTTGCGCGAGCGTCAGCACGACGCCGAGCTGCGCCGCAAGCCCGCTCGAAAATGCAATCGCGCCGAGTCCGCCCTCCAGACTGGCCATGCGCTCCTCGAACGCCGACACGGTGGGATTGCTGATGCGGCTGTAGATGTGGCCGTAGCTGCGCAATTGAAAGAGCTCGGCCGCCTGCTCGGTCGAACCGAAGACGAAAGCTGCCGTTTGATAGATGGGAGCGACGCGCGCACCGGTGACTGGGTCGGGCGGTGTGCCTGCGTGGATGGCACGAGTGGAAAAGCCGAACTGGCGATCTTGCATGGTCGCGCGTTCTTCGACTCGAAACCGTCCGTCCCTTAGGTTTTCACAGAGGAGATCCACACGTCTATGGGCATGACCCTGACCGAGAAGATTCTTGCGCGTCATGCGGGTCTGGACCGCGTCGAACCGGGGCAGATCATCAACGCGAAGGTCGACTTGGTGCTCGCGAACGAGCTCTCCGCCGCCGTCGCCATCGGCGTGATGCGCAACATCAAAGGCGCGGACCGCGTGTTCGACAACGAAAAAATCGCGCTGGTCGAAGACCATTTCGTGCCCGCCAAGGACGCGCAGTCGGCAAAACTCGCCAAACTGATGAAAGACTTCGCCGGCGAGCAAAACATCAAGCACTTCTTCGATGTGGGACGCGGCGGCATCGAGCACGTCGTGCTTCCGGAAGAAGGCCTGGTGGCGCCGGGCGAGCTCATCGTCGGCGGCGATTCCCACACGTGCACCTATGGCGCGTTCGGCGCGTTCGCAACCGGAATGGGATCGACGGATATTGCTGCGGCATTCGTTCTGGGGGAAGTGTGGCTCCGCGTTCCGCCTTCGATAAAGATCGTTTATAACGGCACGCCGGGCGAAATGGTGTTCGCAAAGGACATCATGCTCAAAACCGTCGGCACGCTGGGGATCGACGGTGCGACGTACCGCGCGATCGAGTATCACGGCACGACGGTGGACGACCTCTCGATTACGGGCCGCATTACGATGGCGAACATGGCAATCGAAGCCGGCGCGAAGAACGGCATCTTCCACGCGGACGAAAAGACCATCGCGTACGTGAAAGAACGTACGAACCGCGACTTTCTGGTCGAGCGCGCGGATGCCGATGCGATGTACGAGCGGATTGTCGAGATCGATGTCGCATCGCTCGAACCGCAGGTCGCGTGTCCGCACACCCCGGACAACGTGCATCCGATCTCCGAAGTGACCAACGAGACCATTCCGGTGGACCAAGTTTTCATCGGCTCGTGCACCAACGGCTACATCGAAGATCTTCGCATCGTCGCGAAGATTCTCGACGGCAAACGCATTTCGCCGAATCTGCGCGTCATCGTCAATCCGGGTTCGCAGAAAGTCTGGATGCAAGCGGCGCAGGAAGGCATTCTCACGATACTCGCGTCGGCCGGCTGCGTCGTCAACACGCCCGGCTGCGGCGCGTGCTTCGGCGGTCATATGGGCACGCTGGGCGACGGCGAGCGCTGTATCTCGACCACCAACCGCAATTACGTCGGCCGCATGGGTTCTCCGAAAGCGGAAGTCTATCTCGGATCGCCCGCGACGTGCGCCGCTTCGGCGCTCACCGGCGTCATTACCGATCCTCGCACGCTGGCAGCGGTAGGAGTATAAATGCGCGGCAACGCTCACAAATACGGCAAGAACGTCGACACCGACGTCATCATCCCGGGCAAGTACTGTAACATCATCGACGCTGCCGAACTCGGTAAACACGCGCTCGAAGGACTGGACGCGGAGTACACGTCGCGCATGAAAACCGGCGACATCATCGTCGCGGACACGAACTTCGGCTGCGGATCGAGCCGCGAAGTCGCGCCGATCGCGATCAAGGGTTCGGGCACCTCGGCGGTGATCGCGAAGAGCTTCGCGCGGATCTTTTATCGCAACGCGCTGAACATCGGCCTGCCGATCTTCGAGGCGCCAGAAGCGGTGGACGGCATCGAATCCGGCGACGAGATCGAGATCGACCCGCCGAGCGGCACGATCCGCAATCTCACCAAAGGCACGTCGTATAAATCCGCAGCCTTTCCGCCGTTCATGCAATCGTTAATCGAAGCCGGCGGCCTACAACCCTACGTCGAAAAACGCCTAGCCGAACGCGCCAAAGTTTAAGCTGTTTCTTCAAACGAAAAAGCCCCGTCGTAACGGGGCTTTTTCTATTCCTTTTCCGTCTCCCCGGGAGCCCCATCGAAGATGGGGGGCGCGGAGGCTCGGCCGAAGCGCCCTTCTAAGGCACGCCGTTGCCCATGCCGGCTGAGCCCGGCGTGAGGTTGTCGATCCACTTGTATTTCGGACGGTACGATGCCGTAAAGCCGATGATGTCTTTCGACGTGTCGAGCGTGCCGACCATATCCATGCCGCTGTCTTGCGTGCCGTTGAAGATCAGCGCCGTTCCATTCGGAAGCGAAACCACGACGCGAACGTTCTTGCCGTCAACCGAACCCGCAAGCGGATACTTCTTTCCGCTGCCGTCCAGATATTGTCCGGTCAGGACGTTGCCTTTTTGATCGATTTTGAAGTGCGTGTATTCGACCTTGTTGGGCTGTTGAATCGCGATTTCCCAAACGCCGGAGATGCCGACGCGGTTGACGTCTTCGTCTTTTGGCGGCGCAGGCGTCGCAGTGCCTTTCGGGCCGGGCGTCACCGTGCCGGCGGGCAGCTTTAGCCCGGGCGGCAGTGTGGGCGCGGCAGTCGCGTTCGGCGCGGGCGGCGGAGGCGGCGGCGTTGCCGCGGCGCGCGATTGCGCGAATGCACTCGGCGTTTGGAACGTGCCAAACGTCAGCGCGGCGGCGGCAATAAAAAAGAAGAGGCGCTTCACGGTGATGGGATTCTCCTTTGGGCTTGTTATGCTACGACGCGGAGGGCGCCGGTTCCGGCGAGGCGCTCGCCTGCCCGCCCGTAGGCTCGGGGCGGCGAGGTTCGTTCGGAAGCATAGGAATACGGTGCGGCTGGATTCCTTGCACGTGCAGCAGCGCGGCGACCTTATGCACGTCGGATCCTAGCGCGATTACAAAACCGTTTCCCCCGCACTCCAGGTCCGGCGTCGACCAGCCGTGATACTCGACGACCGTGGTCGTGCCGAACGAGGCGCTCTTCATACATGCTTGAGCGCCGGTCGGTTGGCCTTTTGCACTGCGCAGATCGCGGAAGAGCTGATCGGCGACGGCTTTTGGCACGCGCCCGTTGACGGGTTGATCCAGCGGTTGCCCGGCGCGATTCGAATGCAGCGTTTGCGTCGCGCCGTCCGACCAGATTTTGATCGTGTAACCGGAAAAGTTCGTCGAGCCCGTGTTGCGGATTATTGCGCCGTCACGCCGCGGTGCGCCGAACGCGATGGCCACGGTGACGCCCAGCAGTGCAAGCGCGAGAGCGGGGATGGTCCTCTTCATATCGAGTCAACGTACCTCCGGAGCGTGAGGGTTCCGAGTTTTGTCGAAAGAGTTTTCCTCTCCGCCTACGAACCCGGGGCAAAGCTTCTTTTGTCGTAGTTCCGGAGGGTGTGCTTTGAGAACCGGGTTTTTTGCCGCCGGGCTCGCCGTCATATCGGCGGCCCTCGTTGCATGTGGCGGCGGAGGCGGAGGCGGCGGCGGAGCCGTTCCGCAAGCCCCTGCGGCGCCGACGCCTTCACCCACGCCTTACGCGCTGGGCCACACGTACAAATTTAGCGGCGCGCAGACGACTGCAGCATCGTACGTCTATCCCTCGCCCTCGCCGTATCCATCGGTGAATACGCTGGTGAACATCACGCAAGACGTAACCGTCACGGCCGCAGCCAATCCGTACGGGCCCGCGAGCGCGGGCGATTTTCACACTATTGAAACCGATGCCGCTGCGCTCGTAACGCATACCGCGACGACCGATGCGTGGCTGGGCATGAGCGGCGCAAATCTGGTCGAGTACGGATACTCAACGGCAGACGATTCGGGTGATACGCTCGCGGCAAAATACGCCGCTCCGGAGATTTTGGACCAGCTTCCGGAAACAAGCGCCGCAACGTGGACCAACTCCGCGGGCGTCGCGTTCACCGAAAAAGATGCAGACGGAACCACCAGTACTCGCACCTACGCGAACGACGGCACGTACACAGAGGCGCTCAGCAACAAAAATACGGGCGTAAGCGCGAGCATCGGTGAAAAGGCGGACGGGAGCGGCACATATACGACGAACGGCGCGTATCTCGACGGCCAAGTCAGCGGATTCGTGTTCTCGGCGCCATCCGCAAATCAAATCACGATCACGATGAATTTCGTGCAGCCGCCGACGCCTGCACCGGCCGCTTCGGGGCAGCCCTCGCCGGCGCCCGCGCCCACCATCACCCCGCGTGTGTATACGTCCGCCATGTGGTACGGAACTACGCCCACGTTGTATTCGCAATCTACGAAGGTTGCAACGGGTATCGCGTATCCGCAAAGTTGCGCCGTTCCGGCATCGTACGGAACGTCAGGCAACACCTTGACGCAAACGACGGTGCGTACGGACACGATTCTGGGATACACCGATAACCAAACGCAGACGACCTACACGAATCCGCAGTATGGACCGGTGTGCGTCACCTTGTCCGACGTGCAACAAGATTACTACGACTATCAGGACGACTTCGCAACGGCGACGGGCTTTCATCTGCACTTCCCTGGCACGGCGCTTTCGACGACGACCGTTACGCAAACGCTGACCCTCCAAAGCGCGACCGCTCAAAGCTCGGAGCGCAGGACGCAATCCGCAATACCCGCGGCGTTCGAACCCTCGAATGTCGCGGCTGCGACGGCGGCCTTCACTTTGCGCGTCGAGCGGCTGCGCCATCAACGCGAGATGAAGTTCGCGTCTTACCTCGTGTCGCTCGCCCGCAAGGAGGTGCGCTAATGTCCGCGCGCGTTCGCTTTCCGGCGGCGGCATTCGCCGCATCGGCCATGTTGATTTTCAGCGGTTGCGGCGGCGGCTCGCAGCATGTCGCGCCGCCCACGCCGCAGTCTACGATTCAGCCCTATACCGGGCCGGCGCAGCTCTCGAACTTCACGTGGGGCGCCGGTGTCATGAGCCACGCGCAATACGTTGCCGCCGCAAATGCCGGCTCGATGTCGGTCGACGTGCAACTGCAAGCGCAGAATCTTCCCGGCCTGCTGCAATATGCGAAGATGGCGAGCGATCCCGCCTCAGCCCTTTACAGGCATTTCCTCACGCCGCAGGAGATCGGATCGCGGTTCGGCGCGTCGCAGGATGCGTACAACGCCGCTGCCGGCTACTTCCAAAAATATCATCTTGCCGTCGGGTCGTGGCCGCAGCATCTGACCATGATCGTTACCGGAAGCCGGAGCGATATGGAAGCGGCGTTCGGAACGAAGTTCGGAACGTACCGCGCGTACGGACGCACGTTCATTGGGCCCGCGCAGCAGCCGCATTTTTCGCAACCTGTTCCGGTTTCGGGCGTGCTGGGCTTAGTGCATCTGGATCTGAAGCGCAACTATCTCATCCGTCCGGGCAACGGAAATATCTTGGGAATGTCGGGCGCACAACTGCGGCGTGCATTCGATTTCACGGGCGCCTCGGCCGCGGGATATACCGGCGCGGGCATTAGCATCGGCATCATCGGCACCGGCCCAGTTTCGTCCGCGGATGTGCCTGCTATCGGCAGATTCAGCAACGTTTCCGTCGCAAAAGTTGCCGTCGTGCCGGCGGTTGCGCAGTCGCCTAGCCCGGCGAACAACAGCACGGGCACGGGCGCGTACGATGACGCAACCGGACTTGCGCCGCCCCCGCCGGTAACGGCGCCGTGCGTTCCGCCGCAGGGAAGCCAGCCGCTCGGAGACGGCCTCACGTCGACGACTTGTAATCCGGAGGATGGTGAAGCGCAGCTCGACACCGAGCAGGCGGCGCAATTGGCCCCCGGCTCCAACGTCTTCTTTTATTTGGCATACAACACGAAGGATTGCGCGACGGCCGGACTGCCGTGCACCGGCGTCATCGGGTTGCCGATCGCCGATGACGAGATCCAACAAGCTATCGCCGACAACACAGCGGACGCGCTCTCGCTCAGTTACGGTTTGGACGAGCCTTCTGCTGAATCGATCGGCTATTTCGGTGCGACCGGAAATGGCATTGGACCGGCGGAGTTCGCCGCGCTCGCGAGCGAGGGGATTGCCGTGTTCGTTTCATCGGGCGATAACGGCGCGCATCAGTGCATCGATCAAAACACGGGCGGGCCGACGTCGCAGTTCTGCGCCTCGTATCCGGCATCGGATCCCTCCGTAGTTTCGGTCGGCGGCGTGAACTATCCGATGGATAGCGCCGGCAATTTGCCGTCCGGCGCGCAGATCACCGCTTGGGCGAACAACACGACGCTCGGGGGTGACGGATACGGCGACAATTCACCGGGAAGCGGCGGCGCGATCTCGCAGTTCTTCGCAGCGCCGGCATTCCAGAACGGCTTGACGGCTCCGAACGCGTCTCTCGGCGGCAAACGAGCCGAGCCCGACGTTGCAATGCTCGCCGATCCGTTGACCGGACCGGCGCTCATTATGAATGCCGCGTATCCCAGCCAATCCGGAGTAGGACCGTCCGGCGGCACCAGTGCAGCCGCGCCGGAAATGGCTGCCATGTGGGCCGTCGTTCTGCAGGCCTGCAAGGCAAGCAGCACCTGTGATGTCGCGACAGGGGCGCATCCGTGGCGCATGGGCAACCCGAACGCGCTGCTCTACGCCGTCTACGGCAAGCCCGCGCCGTACGCGAGCACGTTTTACGACGTGCTGGCAGGCAGTAACGGCGACCTCTCCGTGCTGCCGACGCCCTCGGGTTCGTACATGCCCGGATACGATGCCGGAAAGGGGTACGACCTGGTCACCGGCCTCGGCGTCCCGTTCGCGGGCCACCTCATCAACGCAGTGGTATCCGGTCAAAACGTCCCGTAAGCACCCCCTTGCCACGCCTGGTATAATGGTCTGGCTGTGAAAGAGAAGATTCATCCCAAGTGGTACCCCGAGGCGAAGGTTCACTGCGCTTGCGGCAATACGTTTACGACCGGTTCGACGATCCCGGAGATTGCCGTCGAGATCTGCTCGGCGTGCCATCCGCTGTTCACCGGACAACAGAAGTTCGTTGACACCGCGGGCCGCGTCGACAAGTTCCGTCAGCGCGAAGAGATCGCCAAGAAGAAGCAGCAAGAAGCGGCTGCCCGCAAAGCCAAACGCGACGCGGCCAAGGCCGAAGCTTAACTACGCCGGTTTAAGGAAAGCGGGCCCTCCGGGCTCGCTTTTTGTTTTCTCATGAGTACGTTTTACGATAGGCTCGAAACTATTGCCAAACGCTTCGATGAGATCGAGGCGGAGCTCGCGCACCCTGCGGGTGAGTTCGATCAGGCGCGGTACACTGCGCTTTTGAAAGAGCGTTCCTCGATCGAAGAGACGGTCGAGACCTACCGGCGCTACAGGAAAACCCTCGAAGAGATCGCCTCGAACGACGAGCTGCTCAAAGATCGCGGCGATGCGGAACTGCACGCGCTTGCCGAAGAAGAAGCCAAATCGCTGCGCGACCGGCGCAAAGATTTGGAAGATCGCTTGCAGCTCCTGATGATTCCGAAGGACCCGGACGACGACAAAGACATCTTCATCGAAATACGCGCGGGAGCGGGCGGCGATGAAGCGGCGATCTTCGCGGGCGACCTGGCGCGCATGTACATGCGCTTTGCCGAAACGCAGCGCATGAAAGTCGAACTGGTTTCGGAGAACGAGAGCGACGCCGGCGGCTACAAAGAGATCGTCTTTGCCGTCAAAAGCAACGATCCGTACAAGCACTTCAAGCACGAATCGGGCGTGCACCGCGTGCAGCGGGTGCCGGTTACCGAATCGCAGGGCCGCGTGCACACCAGCACGGCGACCGTTGCCGTACTGCCGCAAGTGGACGAAAACATCGACGTCGAGATCAACCCCAGCGATCTGCAGATCGACACGTACAAGTCCAGCGGCGCCGGCGGCCAGTACGTCAACAAAACCGAATCCGCCATCCGCATCACGCACGTCCCCTCCGGCATCATCGTCGCCTCGCAACAAGAACGATCGCAGATTCAAAACCGCGCGAAAGCGATGGACATGCTGCGCGCCATGCTTTACGACCGCAAACGGCGCGAAGCGGAAGAAGCGATGGGCAGTATGCGCCGCAGTCAAGTCGGCACGGGGGACCGTTCGGAAAAGATCCGTACGTACAACTACCCGCAGGATCGCATTACCGACCACCGCATCAATCAGAATTTCGGCAACATCCGCGGCGTGATGGACGGCGATCTCGGCCACATCGTCGAGGAACTGCTCAAAGACGAACGCGCGCGGCTGCTCGCCGGCGAAACCGACGCCGCGTAATGCCGGCCAAGCCGCAAACCGTTACGGAGACGCTCGCGCTCGGCACGGTGCAGCTGGCCAAGGGAAGCCCCTCGCCCCGCACGGACGCACAGGTGCTGCTGGCGTTCGCCCTCGGGCGCGAGCGCGACTGGCTCGTTACGCACGGCGACTCTTTTTTGAGCGCAGGGCAGGCGGCGCGCTACGCTGCGCTGTGCGAGAAACGCGCATCCGGCATGCCGATCCCCTACATTACCGGGTTTGCGGGTTTTTACAACCGCGAATTCGCGGTGAACGAACACGTGCTGATTCCGCGTCCCGAGACCGAGCATCTCGTGGAGGAAGCGATCGCGTTCTTACAGGGGAAAATCGATCCGCACGCGCCGGTGAAACAACTTTTCACCGTTTTTGAAGCGGGCGTGGGAAGCGGCGCGATCGCGTGCACCATTGCCGCAGAAGTGAGCGGCGCCGTCGTCGACGGCACGGATATGAGCGCGGCCGCGCTCAAAGTCGCCGAATATAACTCGCGCCGCTTGAACGTGAACGCGCGCTGCAGCTTTGCGCATGCGGACGTGGTGAAAGAGAACGGCCGCCGCGTCTACGACGTCATCGTGGCGAATCTTCCGTACATTCCCACCGGCGACGTCCCGCAGCGTCCCGATCCGGTCGGCTTCGAACCGCTGCTCGCGCTCGACGGCGGCCCGGACGGATTGTCACTTTATCGTAAACTCCTCGCCGCCGTGCCCGCGATGCTGCGCGGGGGAGGGCTGCTGCTCATGGAGGCCGCGCCCCCTACCGTGCACGCGCTCGCGGAATTAACGAGGCTCGCGCTCCCGCAGGCGGCGATCGAAGTGCGGGCCGACTACGCGGGGCTCGATCGCTACGTTCGCGCCCGAGCGGCATGAGCCCAGACCTCGTCCGGCGAATTCGAGCATCCCGAGATGGCAAAGTATATCTTCTTTACCGGCGGTGTCGTTAGTTCACTAGGTAAAGGGATCACCGCAGCGTCGCTCGGACGGCTGCTCAAGGCGCGCGGGATCAGCGTTTCTATCCAGAAACTCGATCCGTATATCAACGTCGACGCCGGCACGATGAATCCGTACCAGCACGGCGAGGTCTTCGTTACCGAAGACGGCGCCGAAACGGATTTGGATCTCGGACACTACGAGCGCTTCATCGATGAGAACCTGGCCCGGGGCAACAACGTCACGACGGGCCAGATTTATAATTCCGTCATCGGCAAAGAGCGCCGCGGCGACTATTTGGGCGCCACCGTTCAAGTCATTCCGCACATCACGAACGAGATCAAGTCGCACATCAAGCGCGTTGCGGAAGAAAGCAAAGCCGATGTCTGCATCGTCGAAGTCGGCGGCACCGTCGGCGACATCGAATCGCTGCCGTTCTTGGAAGCGATCCGCCAAATCCGCTACGACGTGGGCGATGAGAACGTCATGTTCTGTCATCTCACGCTCATGCCGCATTTGGGCGCAGCCGACGAATTAAAAACCAAGCCGACGCAGCATTCCGTGCGCGAGTTGCGCGGCATCGGGATCTCGCCCGATGCGATTATTTGCCGTACGGGCACCGCGACCCCGATGGCCGTCGAACTGAAAGAAAAAATCGCGCTGTTCTGCGACGTTCCGTCCAATGCCGTCGTACAGAATTCGGACGCGCCGACGATCTATCAGGTGCCGCTCAATCTCGAAGCGGAAGGCCTTGCCGAAGCCGCAGTCCGGAAACTCGGTCTGCGCGCGTCGCACCCGCAACTCGAGGGCTGGGCGAACATCGTCGAGCGCATCATGCATCCCGAGCGGCGCGTAAAGATCGCACTGGTCGGCAAGTACGTCGAACTGAAAGACGCGTACATCTCGATCAACGAAGCGCTCTATCACGCCGGCATCCATCACTCCGCCTCGGTCGAGATTCACCGCATCGACTCCGAACAAGTCGAAAATGAGGGGCTCTCGGTCCTGCGCGGCGCGCACGGCATCTTGGTCGCGCCGGGTTTTGGCGCGCGCGGTATCAAAGGCAAACTCAAAGCCATCCGTTACGCCCGAGAGAGCCGCGTGCCGTTCCTGGGAATCTGCTACGGCATGCAGCTCGCATGCGTGGAATTCGCCCGCAACGTGTGCGGTTTGCCGGAATCCATGACGCGCGAAGTGGACGAGACGACGATCGATCCGATCATCGATTTCATGCCGGATCAGCGCAATCTGGAAGTCTACGGCGGCACGATGCGGTTGGGTTCGTATGCGTGCGAATTGGAACCCGATACGCTCGCGGCGAAGGCTTACGGCGAGCTGAACATTACGGAGCGTCACCGCCACCGCTACGAATTCAACAACCGGTACCGGGCGCTTTTCGAAGAGCACGGCATGCGCTTCTCGGGCAACCACTTCGTCGGCAAGACGATGCTGGTTGAAATGATCGAACTACCTGCCGACATGCACCCGTGGTTCGTGGGCACGCAGGCGCACCCCGAGTTCAAATCGCGTCCGAACCGCCCCTCGCCGCTGTACCGCGATTTCGTCGGCGCGGCTCTCGCGCTCGAGGAGCGCATGCGCGAAGAGAAAGAGTTCACCCGTACGGGTACAGGCGCCGCGCCGGCCACCGGCTCCAATTAATCCGCGCGACGTCACCGCGGTCGTTCTAGCGCGCAACGAGGAGCGCAATCTTCCTCGCGCGCTGGGCTCGCTGCCTGACGGAATGCGCGTGCTTGTCGTCGATCACCAATCCCAGGACGCCACTGCGGCTTTGGCGCGCTCGCGCGGCGCCGGCGTCATTACGCGCCCGTTCGACGGATTCGTTGCAGCGCGCCGCTTCGCGCTCTCGCAAGTGCAGACGCCGTGGACCCTGATGATCGATGCAGACGAAGCGCTCGACGCCGAATTGGCGCAGTCCCTCGTGGACGCTCCGGACGATCGTGACGGATACGAAATGCTGCGGACCACGTACTACTGCGGTCGCGCCCTGCGCATGTGGCGCGGCGAGCGGCTCCTGCGGCTGTTTCGGACCGAACGTGCGAAATTAATCGCGCAGCCGGCGGCCGGCGGCGCCGCCGAACTGCACGAGCGCTGGATTATCGACGGCCCTGCGGGCGAACTGGCCGGCACGTTGCTGCACTTTTCGTATGATACGGATGACGCGTACCGCGAAAAATACGAACGCTATACCGCGACGGAGGCCGCGGGCCTAAAGCCCTCATGGACTGATTACGCTCGGGAATCGCTGCGCGCGCCCGTGCGCTTTGCTTGGCTCGCGCTCGCGCGCGGCGCGTTGTTGGACGGTGCGCCGGGTCTGCGCATCGCTTGGCGCTCCGCTCTGTATCCGGTCGCGGTGCGGCGCAAGGCGCTGCGCAAATGAAGACCCGCGTCGCACTGGACGCGCGTCTGACGCGGCAAATGTCGGTTGGAATGAAGGCGTACGCGCAAGAACTCGCGGCGCGGTTGCCGCGCGTCGCGCCCGATCTGCAATTCGAAATCTTCGATCGCGGCGGCAACTTCGGTTGGGACGAACAAGTGCGCCTGCCGCTGGCGATGCGCCGCGCGCATGCCGATGCCGCGCACTTTTTATCGCTCTACACGCCGGTGCTGCCGCCGCGCCCCTACGCCGTCACGGTGCACGATCTCATCCATTTGCGCTTTCCCGGGTACTTCAAATCGAAAGTTGGACCGTATTACCGCACGGTCGTGCGGTTCGCATGCGCGCGAGCCGCGCGCGTGATTACCGACGACGAACGCACGGTTGCGGACTTGCAACGCTTTTTGGGCATCGATCCCGCGAAGGTGCGTGTCATTCCGCTGGGAGCCGACGATGCGTTTTTCCGGCCTGCGGTGCCGTTTGCCGCGCCGCGTCCGTACATCATGTATGCCGGAAACCACCGTCCCCACAAAGACCTCGCGACGCTCTTCGCCGCTTGGGCGGCGCTGCCGGAAGATCTGGAACTCGATCTGTACGTGACCGG
Organism: Vulcanimicrobiia bacterium; assembly: GCA_025934645.1. Lineage (GTDB taxonomy): Bacteria > Vulcanimicrobiota > Vulcanimicrobiia > Vulcanimicrobiales > Vulcanimicrobiaceae > JAICWY01. The sequence goes on along the minus strand of JAICWY010000002.1, from coordinate 20,226 downwards.
GAGCAGCGATGCCGGCGAGAGATATGCGCGCGCGAACGGGCGTATTCGCATGCTGGGCGAGGTTTCGACGACGGAACTGGCGGGATATTACGCATCCGCGATCGCGCTCGTGCATCCCGCACTGTGTGAGGGCTTCGGGTTGCCTATGCTCGAGGCGATGGCGGCCGGGTGTCCGGTCATCGCGTGCGAAGATGCGGTGCCCGGCGTGCTCCGCAGCGCCGCACTCACCTTTCCGCCGCGCGGCGCAGAGCAAGCGCGCGCGCACATCGCTGCGCTTGCCATGGATCCGGCGAGGCGCGCCGCACGCATAGATGCGGGGCGCACGCTCGCAAGCGCTTTCACGTGGGATCGCTGCGCGGAGCGCACGGCGCAGGTCTATCGTGAAATGGCGGCGGAACGGACGAAGCGATGAAGCGCGTCATAGCCGCACTGCTCTGCGTGGTCCTAATCGGCGCAGCGCACCCAAAAACAAAACCGAGACCGCCCGGGCACAAGGTGCTGCCGATCGCGATCGTCCTCAACGGCACGAAGCTCGACGTAAATCCGCCGCCCGTGTTCTACAAATATCATCTCCTGGTTCCGGTCCGTCCGATTCTCACGGCGCTCGGCCTGAGCTTCGAAAAAGAGGGCCGCGCGGTGCGCACGTACGCCGGTGCCAAGACGATCACGCTAACGATCGGCAGCACGGCTGCGGAAGTTGACGCGCAACCCGTGCAGCTCGATGCGGCGCCGGTGGAGATCAAGAACACGCTTTTCGCACCGCTGCGCTTCTTTACCGAAGCACTCGGCGCGCAAGCGGCGTTCAACCGGCAGACCAACAGCGTGGACATCGTCTCGACGCTGCTCGGCCGCACCGGCAACGGCGTGGCCATGGTTGACGGCGGCGTGCAGCTCATGGGCACGATTACGGCGGTCGATCTCGATTCCGATCCGCCGACGATGACGCTGACCTACGGCCCATCCGTACGAACGCTGAGCATCGATCCATCGGTTACCGTGTCGGTGCAAGACGTTAACGCGGGGACGTACAACCGCGGCGATCTCTCGGATCTGCACGCGGGCGATTACGCGCAAGTGAACCTTACAAAAGGCGGCGCCGTAAAGCGCGTCGTCGATGCCTACGGATCCCGTACGGGCCAAGTTGCCGCTGTCGCGCCCGGACAGATCGTGCTCGGCGACGGGCACGTCATCGCGCCCGCGCGCGAAACGACGATCACGCTCAACGGCGAAGCGGCTACGCTCGATCGCATTCAAATCGGCGACGACGTCATGGTGCGGTATAACATCGATAGTTCGGAGCCGCGCCAAATCATCGCGACTCGCAAGTCGCAGGGAACCCCCGCGCCTGCGGGACCCGTCAGCATCTCAGCGGTCGATCTGGAGCCGTCCCGGCCGCTGCGCGAAGGCGAGAAACTTTATGTCACGGTGCATGGCACACCGGGCGGACTTGCGGCTTTCGATGTCGGCCCCTATGTTACGAATCAAACGCTCTCGGAGACGAGTCCGGGCGTCTACACGGGAATGTACGCGGTGCCGCGCGGAGTGAATTTTGCAAATGCCCCGGTGTTCGCGCACTTGAGCGCCGGCGGCACCGACGCGCCCGTTACGGAGTCCCGAGGCACCGTGACGGTTGCGACCGATGCGCCGTCGGTGGTCGACTTCGCCCCCGACAACGGCGCGAGCGTCAACAATGCGCGTCCGAGCATTTACGCAACGTTCCGGAGCGGCACCGCTCCCGTGAATACCTCCACCGAGAGAATCGAAGTGAACGGACACGATGTGACTTCCAGCGCGACGCGCACCGCCCGTTTCATCCACTACACGCCGGGCATCGACTATCCCGACGGCGCGATGCGCGTGCGCGTAAGCGTGTCGGATGAGGCCGGGAATTGGGCTTCGAAGAGCTGGACGTTCTACGTGAGGAGCAAATGACGAGCGATTCAACCTGCATTTTTTGTAAGATTATCGCGGGCGATATTCCGGCAAACTTCGTGCACCGCGACGAAGACGTCGTCGCCATCACCGATGTCAACCCGCAAGCGCCGCAGCACGTGCTGGTCATGCCCGTGCGTCACATTCCGACCTTCGCGGATTTCGTCGGTTTCGAAAAACCGGAGCTCATTACAAAAGTTTTTAGTGTGGCGGGACAGCTCAGCCGCGAATTAAGCGCGAACGGCAGCCGCGCCGTCATCAATACCGGCCCGGAAGGTGGGCAGACCGTGGACCATCTGCACGTGCACGTGCTCGCCGGAAGGCAGATGCATTGGCCGCCCGGATAACGCCGGCACAGTAACAACGCTCGCGCGCAGCGCGTTAGGACCGGCAAGATGAAACGCTTTTTTGCCGCTGCCTTTCTGCTCGCTACCGCGTTCATCGGCGCCGCTCCGGCGCAAGAACGCGACGTCCTCTGGATTTCGCAAAGCGGCGTGCTCGTCACGCCGGGCACCAAGTTCACGATGCTCGTGCACGCGGGGGATTGGGATAAACCTTTGCGTTTCCGCGTGTACCGCATTTCCGTCGACGACGCCGTCGCGATCGTGCGCGGCCGGCCGGCCGCAAAAAACGCGCCGGCCGGATCGCTCGTTTGGGAAGGCACGCGAAAACCGATCGCGGGCGGGTTTTGGTGGTACCGGCAAGTTGCCATCGGTCCGTTTCCAATCGGCTTGTACGCAATAGACGTCTCGTCGGGCGACGCTACCTCGCGGTTGTTAGGAAACGTTTCAACGCTGGGAGTTTTGAGCGCGTTCAACGCCGGCGCGTCCGGCGTATGGGCTATCGATCTGCGCTCGTTTCAGCGGCATACCGGCCCCACCACGATCGCGCTGTGGAGCCCGGAAAAGCGCAGCACGTACGGATGCGATCCCCAGGGCCTTGCGCAATTCCAAGGCTATCCGCCGCGCGAAACGGCAATCGTCGCGAGAACGGCGGACGGCTCGGCAGATATCGAAACACCGTACTCGACGGACGATACGCAACCGCATCGCGTGCAGTATCTGCAGACCGATCGTCCGGTCTACCGCCCGGGACAGCCGGTGTATTTTCGCGGCATCCTGCGCAGCGGTTTCGAAGACTCGTACGGCATTCCGCAAGGGATGCACCGCGTTGTCGTGACGGCGCCGGATCAAAGCACGATCTACGATCGCCGCTTGCCGCTCTCGCGCTTGGGCACGTTGAACGGCACGGTGCAACTGCCGGAAAGCGCGCAACTCGGATACTACAGCGTGGCGATCGACGGGGATTCCAGCGCGAGTTTTACGGTCGAAGCGTACAAGAAACCCGAGTATCTGGTGGATGCTACCGGCGCACCCGGCGCCGTGATCGGCGGCAAAGATGCGTTCGTCACGGTGAAGGCGTTGTATTTCTTCGGGCGTCCGGCTGCCGGCATGCACGTGCGCTATTCGGCGTACGGGGTGGCGCAACCGTGGGGTTACGATCCGTATGCGTTTTACGATTTCCGCTTCCGCCGGGGCAATACGCAGCTCCCGCAGATTTCGGGCGATGCGACGACGGGGAGCGACGGCACCGCTCGCCTGCGCATTCCAACAAACCACGCCGATTTCGCATACTCGCTGCCCGTGCGGATCGAAGCGCGTGACGCGTCGGGGCGTACCGTTGAAACCTCAGCCGCCGTCCTTGTGGATCCGGCTGCCGTCGTGCTCACGCTTACGCCGCGCAGCTGGTTTGCAAATCCGGGCGATACCGTTCTCTTCGATGTGGCAGCGAAAGATCTGCGCGGCAAGCACGTGGCTTCGGCGCGCGCTCACGTGACTGTAACGCGCGAAGTATGGAATGCGCGGAACGGCCGGTACGAAGAGCCGCGCGCTTATGAAACGGACGTCGTAACGGGGCGCGACGGCGCCGGCGAGATCGCGTGGCGCCCGCAGCAGCCCGGCTCGTACAGTATCGTCGCGACCACGCGCGATGCAAACGGCAATACCTCGAGCGCCTCGGCATATATGTGGATCGTCGGTGGGGACGATTCGTGGATGCCCGCGAGCGATCAGCCAATCCTGATCGCGGAGCATCCGCAGTTGAAGCGCGGCGAACGTGCGCGCGTCTTGGTGCGGTTGCCGGGGCCGGGGCGCGACGTGCTGGTGGCGGTAATAGCCGATCGCGTGACCTCACTGCACGTCATGCACGTGACCGGTTATGCGGCATCGCTAGCGGTTGACGCGCCGCCGCAAGCGTCGCGCTTTACCGTAAGCGTCTCGTTGCCAAGCGAAAGCGGCATCGCGCAAGCGCAGACGATCATTACGCGCGATCCGCAACCGCAAGGGCTGCGTATCGCGATTAAGCCGGACCGTACGCGGTATGCGCCCGGCGATCGCGCGACGTTCGCAGTCCGTGCGACGGACATAAACGGAAAACCGGTGAGGACCGAACTAGCGCTCGGGGTCGTCGACGATGCGATCTACGCCGTGCAGAGCGAAAGCTCCGAAGATCCGCTGCAACGATTCTACGGCGACATGACGTGGTTGCAGACGCAAGCCTCGTGGTACCGGCCCAACTACGTTCCTCCGCCGGCTGCTTCGGAAGAAGGCGTTCCGCAGGGACGGGCGCTCAAAACGATCGCGCGGGTAAGCTCTCGCGCGACCGGCAATCTGGTGCAATCCGGAACCAGCGCTGACGTGTACAGCGTGCCGGGCGCGCCTGCGATCCCGTTGCGCACGCACTTCGCAGACACGGCGTACTGGACGCCGGCCGTTATGACAGACGCCGCCGGGCGTGCCCTCGTGCATTTTGTCTGGCCGGACAATCTGACGACATGGCGCACGACGGGGCTCGGCGTAACGGCCGACACGCGCATCGGCACGGCCAAGGCCGAATCGCTCGTCACGAAAGACTTTCTGGTGCGCCTAGAAACGCCGCGCTTTTTGCGCAAAGGCGATACCACGACGATTACCGCAATCGCACACGGTCAGAACGGTGCGCGCGACGTGCGCTTACGCTTCACGCCCGAAGTGGACGATCCGCTGGATGCGGCGTTGCATTTGGATGCCGACGACACCGCGTCTACGCAGTGGACGTACGATGCCGGGACGGCACTCGGCCTGCGTTCGCTCACCCTGACGGGCAGCGACGGCACCCGGACCGACGGCGTGCGTTTGCCGTTGCCGGTCGAAGCCTCCGGCGCCGCGGAACATGTGCGCGACGCGGGCGATGCGAGATCGCGCGCAAGCGTCACGCTGCCGCTTCCGGCAGGATACGACGCGGGCGACCTGACCGCAACCCTGACTCCGAGTCTGACGGCGCAACTCGTGCAGAATCTGCGCCTGCTCGACGTCTATCCCTATTATTGCACGGAGCAGACGATGTCGGCGGCTCTGCCGGCAGTGTTCGTCGAACGCGTTGTAACACGGATGGGATACGAATTGCCGGGCGACATTAAGCCCGCGCACGTTATCGCGCATGCGATCGCGCGGCTGCGTGAGCTGCAGCATCTCGACGGCTCGTGGGGCTGGTGGGAAAACGATCCCGCGCATCCGTTCATGACCGCCTACGCGCTGTACGGGCTCTCGCAATTCCGCGCCGCGGGATACGCGGTCCCGGCGCAAATGTACGGTCGCGGCGTCGACAGCTTGGTGGCGCAGCTTGGCGCGCAGTACGGCGACACGCTGCGGCTATGGGGCGGCGCGCAACCCGGATCGGAATGGAACACGCGCGCCTTCATGCTGTTTTCGCTGGCGAACGCGGCGCCGTCGCGTGTAGATCGCCGGTTGCTCGAGGAAACGCGTGCCCGCGCCGCATCGTTGAATTCGTATGCGCTTGCAGTGCTCGGACTGGCGTATCACGATTTGGGCGACGATGCGCACGCGCGCGACATTCTTGCGCGCCTGAACGCGCGCGCCGTCACGAATGGGGCGTACACGTACTGGAGCGGCGAAACCTGGCACTACGCGTGGCAAGACGATCCGATCGAAACGACGGCATACGCGCTGCGCTTAAATGCGGCACTGCAGCCCGGCGTGCCAATTGCCGGCCGGGTAACGGCATTTCTGCGATCGGAACGGCGCGGCGACTGGTGGTACACGACGAAAGATACGGCTGCCGCCATTTACGCGATCGCCGAAGCGGATAGCGGCGGTCCCAGTGAACTCACGCCCGACGAAACGGTAGGCGTGTACGTCGACGGTAAACTCGTGCGAAGCGTGCGCATTACTACGCCGATTCTCGATGCCGCGCAGGCGGAAGTGCGCGTGCCCGCGGACACGCTGCACGATGGGAGCATCGTAACCTTCGAGCGCACCGGCCGCGGCGCGCTGTATTGGAGCACGGACTTCGTGCGCTATGCGCCGCCCGGAGCGCACGCGGCCGCCGATCCGAACCGGTCGCTGCTCTCGCGTTTGTTTCCGAAACATCCGCCGCTGCGAGTCGAACGCAGGTATACGCTTTTGCATCGGGGTCCGTGGCGCGTCGGCGACGAGATTCGTGTCGACCTGACCGTTACGGCGAAAGACGATCTGCAATACGTCGCGATCGAAGATCCCTTCCCGGCCGGCGTCGAATACGCGCCGCCGCAAGGCGACGCAGCCCAGACCTCGTGGAGCGGCTTGCAACTCTTCGACGACCGCGCCGTATTCTTCGCGACCACGCTGAACGCACGGTGGCCTTTACACCTACAATATTCGCTGCGCGTCACGACACCGGGGACGTACACGGCCGCGCCGCCCACCGCGTACGCGATGTACGGGCCGCCTATTTACGCCGTCGGGGATGGCACGCGGGTCTCGGTTGCGCCCTGAGAAGTTGCACCCCCAGCCGGAGTGTGCTATCGTCTGCGTCGGAGTCCATGCGGGCTCCGGAATCTTTGGTGCGCCCCGCGCACCCGCACGAAGGGAGGGTTGTAAAGAATGGAAGTACGCGTAGCTCCGGGCGAATCGATCGAGAGCGCGCTGCGCCGTTTCAAGAAAGCCACCCAAAAAGCGGGTGTGCTGGCGGAAGCGCGCAAGCACGAGCACTACGAAAAACCCAGCGTCCGCCGCAAGAAAAAATCGGCAGCCGCTCGCAAGCGCCGCGCCTAATGGCCGCGCTCAAAGACCGCATCGCCGACGACCTCAAGGTCGCGATGAAGGCACGGGATCAACTTCGGGTCGACACGCTGCGGTCGGCCCTTTCCGGTTTTACCTACAAGCGGACCGAGGCCGGCGCAGAGCTCAGCGAGTCCGACGAGCTGGACGTCGTCCGCAAGCAAGTCAAGCAGCGCAACGATTCGTATGCCGAATTCTCCAAGGCCGGCCGCCAAGAGCTGGCCGACAAAGAGGCGCGCGAGCGCGACATCCTCATGGCGTATTTGCCCGCGCAAAAGTCGCCCGAAGAAGTCCGGGAGATCGTCAAAGGTATTGTGACGGAACTGCCCCAGGGCAGCCGCAATCAGGGCTCCGTCATGAAGGCCGCCATGGCCCAGCTCAAAGGCCTCGCCGACGGCAATCTGGTCCGCCAAATAGTAACCGAAGAGCTTACGTAGCGCTTAAATCAGTCAAACAATGAAAAGGCTCCGTCGTAACGGAGCCTTTTCTATTCCGCTTCCGTCTCCCCGGGGGCCCCATCGCAGATTGGGGGCGCGCAGGCTCGGCCGAAGCGCCTGTTAAACAAGTAACTTTCACAGAAAGTTACGGTAGCTCGAGTCATGGACTTCGTGCATTTGGTCGCCACGAACGTGTACGTAAGCGGATTGCTTTTAACAATCGGCTTACTTGGCTTGCTGCTCGAGATGCAGACCCTCCACGGCGTTGCCGGAATCATCGCGCTTGCCGCGCTCGCACTCTTTTTCGGTGCGCACGTCGCCGGCGGCGCCGGCGCGTTTGTTGTCGTCCTGGCGTTTCTGGGGCTGCTCGGCATCCTGTGGGAGCTGCACGTCGTCCCCGGGCACGGCGCACCCGGCGTGCTTGGCGCCATAGCGTTGCTGGCCGCGACGCTGCTGGCTTTCGGCCCGCTCGGCGTCCCGATGTTCTTCATCGCGGTGCAAACCGTTGCGACGGCGATCATCCTGACTGTCATCCTATTCTATTTGGCCACGCGTGCGATTCCTGAAAACGCTTGGATCGCGAAGCTCACGTTTGCCGGCGTGCAAGGCGCTGACTATGTCACAAGCACCGACCGTAGCGCGCTGCGGGGCAAGACCGGCGTAGCGCATTCGTATCTGCGCCCGGCGGGCGTTGCGATCGTCGACGGCGAGCGTGTCGACGTGCTGACGGCCGGCGAGTTTATTCCCGCGGGGACTCCGGTCCGCGTAACGCGCGTCGAGGGAGCGCGCATCTTCGTGGAACCCATCTCGCTTCCGAGCTACAAGGAGTAAGACGTGGTCGCAGTCGGCGCGACGATTCTGTTTTTCGTCGCAATCATTCTGTTCTTTACCCTGCTGTATTATTTTCCGGTAGGGTTGTGGCTGCGCACAGTCGCGGCCGGCGTTCCTCTTTCGATCAGCGCACTCATCCGTATGCGCATCATCGGCATTCCGCCCGGCGTCATCGTCAATAATCTGGTGCGCTCGCGCAAAGCCGGCTTGGATCTGTCGGTCGAACAAATGCAATCGCATTATCTTGCCGGCGGCAATGTCGAGAACGTGGTTCTGGCGATGATCGCAGCCCAGCGCGCGCAGATTCCGCTGGAATGGCAGCGCGCCGCAGCGATCGACCTTGCCGGACGCAACGTCCTCGAAGCGCTGCAAACCTCGGTCAATCCGAAAGTGATCGAGACGCCGATCTTCCAAGGCGTCGCGCAAAACGGCATTCAGCTCAACGTAAAAGCGCGAATCACGGTGCGCAGTAATCTGGACCGCTACGTCGGCGGCGCCGGCGAACCGACGATCGTCGCGCGCGTCGGCGAAGGCGTCGTGTCCGCCGTCGGCGCGGCCGTGGACCACAAAGAAGTGCTGGAGTATCCGGACCGCATCAGCAAAACCGTGCTCGCGAAAGGTCTGGATGCGGGAACGGCATTCGAGATCGTTTCGATCGACATCGCCGACGTGGACGTCGGTAAGAACATCGGTGCGGAATTGCAGATGTCGCAGGCCGAAGCGGACCGCCGTATCGCGCAAGCCAAAGCTTCCGAACGTCAATACGCGGCGCAAGCGGCCGAACAAGAGATGAAGGCCGAGACTCAGCGCATGCGGGCCAAAGTGGTAGAAGCGGAAGCGAACGTGCCGCAAGCGATCGCGGAGGCCTTTCGGTCGGGCAACCTGGGCGTGATGGATTATTACCGCATGAAGAACATCCAATCCGACTCCGACATGCGCGGATCGATCTCCACCAGCGTGAACGCCTCCACTGAAAACGGTTCGACAACGCTGCCGCCGCCGTCGAAACCCTCCTAGCGTGGACGCGATCTTCGCGGCGCTCGAAGCGCTCAAGAACGCGGCGCCCGAGCCGGCACAACCGGCGCCGCAGCCGCAGCCGAAGGCAGCGCCAAAAGTAAGCGCTGCCCCCGCGCCGACGCCGCCGGCGGCAGTCGCGGCGAGGGCGCCGCACGGGGCTGCACCGGTCCGGGCGACCGGGCTTTTGCAAGGAATGTTCGAAGATGGGAACAGTTTGCTTCGAGCGGTGATAGCCGCCGAAGTGCTCAACCCGCCGGCAGCCTTGAGGGAGCCTGGACTCTGGAATCAACAACCGAACGAACCGTCGATCTGAGCGAGCTGAACGATCACTTCCGCCTGTTCGGAAAATTCGATCAAAATCTCTCGGCTCTCGAAGACGCTCTTTCGGTTTCCCTGCGCGTCGACGGCAACCGGCTCGTCGTGCACGGTGAAGGCAGCGCGGTCGAACAAGCCTACGACGTAGTGCGGCGCGTTCTTGACGCGGCGGTTCGCGGTGCGCAGGTAACGCCCGACGACGTTGCACTCGCCGCGTCCGACGTGCGGCGCGGCGGCAAACAAACTGCGCTGCCCGAGACGCTCTACCGCTCGCAGCGCGGCCGGGAGATCCGTCCGAAAACCGCCGGCCAGCGGGCGTTCGTCGACGCGATCCAGCAGAACACGCTCACGTTCGGCATCGGTCCCGCAGGTACCGGAAAAACGTTTCTCGCCGTCGTTATGGCGGTGCGGGCGCTGCGCGCGCGCGAAGTCTCACGCCTCATTCTGTGCCGGCCCGCTGTCGAGGCCGGCGAACGACTCGGGTTCCTTCCCGGCGATTTGAAAGAGAAAGTCGATCCGTACATGCGTCCGCTGTACGATTCGCTTGCGGAACTGCTCGACGACACGGTCGTAGCGCGCTATTTGGAGCGCGGCATCATCGAAGTCGCCCCGCTCGCGTACATGCGCGGACGGACGCTTTCCGAAGCATTCATCATTTTGGACGAAGCGCAGAATGCGACGCGAGATCAGCTCAAGATGTTTTTGACGCGCCTAGGCGCCGGATCCAAGATGATCGTCAACGGCGATGTTACGCAGATCGATTTGCCGGGCGGCGCGTCGAGCGGGCTGCTCGAAGTGCCGCGCCGCTTCGGCGGCATTCCCGACATCGCCATCGTGGAATTGAACGAAACGGATGTCGTGCGCCATCCACTCGTCTCGCGCATCATCCGCGCGTACGCGGCCGAAGCGAGCGCGCCGTGATCTATTTTCGCAGCGAAGTCAAGAAGAGCGGCGTGGACACGCGGCGCTTGAAAACCGTTGCGCGCACCTTGCTGCGTGAAGTGGAAGAGGGGGATTCGGCGATCTCGATCTCGCTCGTCGACGACACCGAAATTCACGCGCTCAACCGCGAGCACCGCGGCAAGGACAAGCCGACCGACGTGCTGAGTTTCCCGCTCTACGAGCCGGGCGAAGAGGCGCATCCGCATGCGGAACGGTTGCTGGGCGATATCGTCATCAGCGTGGACACCGCGCGCAGGCAAGCGGCGGAGTATGACGCGCCGCTGCAAAACGAGATCTACCGCCTGCTGATTCACGGCGTGCTGCACGTGCTGGGGCACGACCACGAAGAACCGGACGAGCGCACCCGGATGGAAGCCGAAGAACGCCGCCTTGCGGCTGCGATCGGCATGCCGTGGCCGTACGACGATCATGCATCAGCCTAAAGAACCGCCGCACTACATCCGCATCGCGGAGACGAAGTTTTGGAGTTCGTTCCATTACGCGTTCTCCGGCATTATGTATGCGGTTCGCACGCAGCCGAACATGCGCGTGCACTTGGCGATCTCCGCGCTCGTGCTGCTGGCAACGCTGGTGCTGCGCTTGGAGCGCATCTACGTCATCGCGATCGTGCTGACGATCGCGCTCGTGCTCGCACTCGAACTGCTCAATACCGCAATCGAATCGGTCGTCGATCTGCTCACCGTCGCCCACCATCCACTGGCAAAGACGGCGAAGGACGCTGCGGCGGGCGCCGTGCTCGTCGCCTCCATCGGTGCGGTTGTGGTGGGGTACCTGGCGTTCTACCGCGGCATCCAGCAGAGCGGGAAGTATGTGTACGATGCGCTCGCTCAGGTGCCGGCCAATGTCGTGCTGGTCATGCTGGCGCTCACGGCGATCGCCACGCTCTTCGCAAAAGCCTGGACCGGCCGCGGTTCACCGCTTCAGGGCGGGGCTGTCTCCGGCCATGCCGCGCTGGCCTTCGCGGCCGCAACGGGCATCGCGCTCATCTTCCAGCGGCCGCTCGTCGCGGTGCTGGCCTACTTCATCGCCTTTCTGGTCGCACAGAGCCGCGTTGAGTCCGGCATCCACAGCGTGTTCGAAGTCGGCTGGGGCGCCGTGCTGGGCGGCCTGACGGCGTTCGCGGTCTACCTCTTGGTGCGTTCCCACCTTGTGCTATAATCGGGCCTGCATTGGAACCCCTAAGTAGCCAACCGGTCCCTCACCCGATTCCGTCGTACGAAATTGCCGCACTGGTGATCCTCGTGCTGCTTGCCGCGTTTTTCGCGGCGTCCGAGGCGGCGCTGGTCGGCGTCTCACGGCTTCGCGCTCGCTCCATGGCCGAGCGCGGCATCAAACGCGCCGGCGCGGTCGTCAAACTCACCGAAGACCGGAACCGATTTCTGACCTCGATTCTCATCGGCAACACGATCGTGCTGCTGATCGCGGACTCGCTGGCCACCTATGTCTTTATCGAAGCCGGGCTGCCGAACGGCGCCATCATCTCGACGGTCGTCATGGCGTTCGTGCTGCTGCTCTTCGGCGAGATCATTCCCAAGACGGTCGCGGTCTCGGACTCGGAACGCTGGGCGCTGCGCCTTGCACCGACCATGGGACGCGTAGCGTGGCTGCTCACGCCGCTGGTCTATCTCTTCCAGTTTCTGACCAACGCGATTCTCCATCCGCTCGGCATCAAGCACGCGCATAATTTGTTCGTCACCGAAGAAGATATCCGCACGATCGTCAACGTCGGCGCCGAGCAGAACGTCCTCGAAGAGCAAGAGCGCGAGATGATCCATTCGATCATCGAGTTCGGCGACACGATCGTGCGCGAGGTCATGACGCCGCGTCCGAACGTCGTCGCGGTTTCCGTGGACGACTCGCCGCGCCGCGCGCTGGATTTGGTGATAGCCGAAGGCTACTCCAAACTGCCGATCTATCAGGAATCGAAAGACGACATCATAGGCGTCGTGCACGACCGAGAGCTGCTGATCGCGCTGGCGAACGGATCGCTTGCCACAACGCCGCTGCGCACGCTGATGCGCCCGGTGACGCACGTGCCGGAGAACAAGAAGATCGCCGAACTGCTGCGCGAGATGCAGCGCGACAAGTTTTCCATGGCGATCGTCGTCGACGAATACGGCGGTACGGCGGGCCTTGTCACGATGGAAGATTTGCTGGAAGAGATCGTCGGTGAGATCCGCGACGAGCACGATGAGGGCGAAGAAGAGCCGCTGCGTATCGTCGCTCCGAACGAAGCGATCGTGGATTCGGGCGTGAACATCGAAGACGTGAACGCGAAACTCGGCACGCATCTTCCGCATGAAGAGTTCGAAACGATCGGCGGCTACACCGTCGGATTGTTCGGGCGCCTTCCGAGCGAGGGCGAAGAGGTCACGGCCGACGATCACACACGCATCCGCGTCGAGCGCATGCGCGGGCGTCGCATCATGGCGGTGCGCATCTTCACCAACGGCCGCGCGGGTGAAGCGCAGGAGGCGGCGCCGCCGGAAGAAGATGCCGTTTAGCGACGAGGCTCTGATGCAGCGCGCGCAGGCTGCGCGCAAACGCGCGTACGCACCGTATTCCAAGTTTCACGTCGGCGCGGCGCTGCGTGCGAAGGACGGTACGGTGTTCGAAGGCGTCAACGTCGAGAACGCCAGCTACGGCGTCGGCTTGTGCGCCGAACGCGCCGCGGTCGTGAGCGCCGTTACCGCGGGCTACCGCGAGTTCGACGCAATCGCGATCGCGGGTCCGCCGGAAACGGCGACGGTTCCGTGCGGCGCGTGCCGGCAGTTCCTCAACGAATTCAATCCGGAGTTGACGGTGTTCTATACCGAGGCCGGCGGCGCGCAGCGTACGACGCTTGACGAACTGTTGCCGCGAGCGTTCGGCCCGCAGAATCTGACATGACGTCCGCCCGGGCGTATAAGACTGCGGCGATCGTCTTACGCGGGCGCACCTACGGCGAAGCGGACCGCATTCTGACGCTCTTCACCACCGAGCGCGGCAAGATCGACGCGATCGCCAAGGGCGTGCGGCGCACAAAAAGCCATCTCGCCGGCCGCTTGGAGTTTGCGAACGAAGCGCTGCTCGGCATGCATCGCGGACGTAACTTGGACGTCGTTGTTTCGGCGGAGATCCAAGAAGCGCATTGGCAGAATCTCGTCGAGCCCGAACGGTACGCCGCGGCGAATCTCGCCGTGGAAATGGTGGATGCGTTTTGCGAACCGGACCTGCCGCTGCCCGACGTGTATGCGTTGCTCTCGTCCGCGCTCGGCGCGCTCGGCCGCAGCGGTGAGCCGCTGGCGCTCATTCCGCGATTCTCGTGGCGGCTGCTGGAGATGCTCGGGCTTGCGCCGCCCGTCGACGCATGCGCGCGCTGCGGAAAGGCGCTCGAGCAAGACATCTGGCTCGATCAAGAACAAGCCGGCTTCGGCTGCGCCGCGTGCCGCGTCACGTGGCGCGAAGTTTTAGTGCTGGACGCGCAAGATATGGAGAACTTGCGTGCGCTTACAGCGCAACGCGGCGGGAGTGTGCCCGTAACCATGCGCGCTACGCGCCGCGTTACGCAAGCGATCGAGGCCCTGGTCAACCATCACCTCGGCCGGCGGCCGAAAGCGGGACTCCACGCGCTGGAATTCGTAAGGGGCGCCTAATGCCATTGCTCGCACTCGACGTCGGCACCAAGCGCATCGGCGTCGCGGTCGCCGACCCCGGCGGCACATTCGCGCTTCCCGTCACCGTCATCGAACGAACGAACATCAAAGACGACTTGCAGCGGATCGCTCAGATAGCGAGCGAGTATGCCGCCGGAGAGATCGTCGTGGGCGATCCCGTCACCCTAAGCGGCCAACGCGGCTTGGCGGCCGAGAAGATCGATCGGTTTGTGGAGCAGCTGCAGCGCGTGTACGGCGGCGCCATCCACCGCGTCGACGAACGCATGACCACCGCGCAGGCCACGAAGACGCTTATCGCAGCCGATGTGAGCCGCGCAAAACGCAAAACCGTCGTGGATAAAATGGCTGCCGCGTTAATCTTGGAGACGTACCTTGCGCGCCGCCGCTAGCGCCGTTGCCGTCCTCATTCTCATCGCCGCCGTGCTCGCCGGCTGGTTCGGTTATGCGATTTTCGCCGACCGCTCGCATCCGGCCGAAATTACGCACGTCATCGTCCCACGCGGATCCACGTTTCACGATATCGCCGACCAGCTCGCAAAGAACGGCGTGATCGGCAATATCACGGCGTTTCGCGTCTACGCGAAGTTGCGCCATGCCGATACGGCGGCGCGCGCGGGCGCGTTTCGTTTTCAACCGCACGTATCGGCGGCGAACGTATTGGCTCAGCTGGTAAGCGGCGGCGCGCAAATCGCGAAATGGGTCACCATTCCCGAAGGCTTCACGGCAAAGCAAATCGCGCAGCGCTTGCAAGAGAACGGCTTGGGCAGCGCGCAGGCTTACGAGCAGACATTTATGCACCAGAGCATCGTCGTGGGCGGCGTGCGAACGAAGAACTTGGAGGGCTATCTCTTTCCCAGCACCTATTTGGTTCCGCTCGATGCGACGCCGCAAAGCGTCGCGCAAATGATGACGGCGCAGTTTCAGAGAGAGCTTCCGCCCGGCGCGGCGCAAAAGGCAAAGGCACACGGACTGACGGTGCCGCAGGCGATCGTTCTCGCCTCGCTCATCGAACGCGAAGCCAAAGCCGACGACGAGCGCGCGCTCATGGCCGGCGTATATTACAACCGGCTGCGCATCGGCATGCCGCTGGAAGTCGATGCGTCGATCGAATACGTGCTCCCGCAGCATCACGACGTCATCACGTACGGGGACTTGAAGACCGATTCGCCGTACAACACCTATCTGCACCAAGGGCTTCCGCCGACGCCTATCGCCAATCCGGGCGAGCCCTCCATCGTCGCCGCGCTCAATCCCAAGCCCTCGCCGTATCTGTATTACGTCTACAAAGGCAACGGGCACCACGCGTTCGCAAAGACGCTCGCGGAGCAGACCGCAAACATCGCGAAATATCTGAAGTAGGAGAGCTCAATGTCGACCAACGGCGAAGGCCAATCTCAACCGCTCGAATTGCGCGACGTGCTCGTCATTCAGACCACGGACGAAAAGCAGCTCGAATTCGAAGTCGTGGGTCTGGTCGAAGACGAGGAAAATAACGCCTACGCGGTGCTCTACTGCGAGCAGGAAGACGAATTCGTGGTCACCGATGCCAAGGGCAATCTGCTCGACGACGACGACCTGGCGCAAGAGATTCTGGACGACTTTTTCGTCCTCGCCGAGGAGTCGGGCGAAGGAGAAGGGGGCGGCGAGTAATCCGAGCGCTGTTTCTTTCCGCTAATGTCGGCGTAGGCCACACCTCGGCAGCGAACGCGCTTCGCGCCGCATTGGCAGACGGCGATCCGCAGTTCGAAGCGACCGTCGTCGATTCGTACAAATACGCCGCATCGGTCGTCTCGCGCGTCGTCTCGGACGGATACCTGCGAATGGTGAAAACGATTCCGCAGATGTACCGCTTCTTGTACAACCGCGCCGAACGCGCAACCGAAGTGGGGCCGTTCCGCGCGTGGATCCATCAGTTCACGGCCGGTAATTTGCGCCGGCTCATCCAAGACGTACGGCCCGACATCGTCATCTGCACGCACGCGTTTCCGTGCGGCGTGATGGCGGAGTATAAAAAGCAGTTCGCGGATTCGCCGCCGGTCTTCGGCATCGTCACGGATTTCGTCGTGCACGCCTTCTGGATTCACGACAACATCGAAGGCTACGCCGTGGCAACGGATGAGATGCGCGATGCGCTCGTCGCCCGCGGCGTGTCACGCGACCGCATCGTCGTTTCCGGCATACCCGTCAAAGCGGCGTTCGGTGAAGTCAATGCCGATCCCGACGCGCTGCGCGAGCACCTTGGGCTCCCGCGCGACCGGCGCTTGGCGCTCATCATGGGCGGGGGCCTGGGCATCGGACCGCTCGAGACGATGATGCGCGCGCTCGATAAGGTGGAAGAACCGCTCTGCGCCGTCGCAATCGTCGGCCGCAGCAAACGTTCCGAGCAACGCGTGCTGGAATACGCGCACAAGGTCCACTATCCGGTGCGTGTCGAGCGATTCGTGAACAACGTTCACGAGTACATGCACGCGTGCGATCTCATCGTCACAAAGCCGGGCGGCCTTACTTCGTCAGAAGCTCTGGCCGCGCAGATTCCGATGGTGCTTTTCAAACCGTTGCCCGGGCAGGAAGAACGCAATACGCGCTATCTCGTTCAGCGGCGCGCCGCGGTGCGCGCGAAGAACGAACGCGATCTCACCCGCACGATACAAGCGCTGTTCGCCACGCCGGGGAAGTTGGATGCAATGCGTGCGGCAATGCAGCCGCTCAGCAAACCGCGCGCCGCGTTCGAGATTGCGGCCGCGATCCGGGCGGTCGCGATACAATCACAGAGGGGGGAAGCTATCGCATGAGAATGCCGTCGCACTGGACGTACGCCGGCTGGTTCACGATACTGCGCGTGTATGCCGGCTGTTTTTGGCTTTCGCACGGAATTCCGAAGTTTTTGAACTCCGCCGCGTTCATGCCGCCCGACGGGTTCATGGGGCAAGCCGTGCAGCGCGCCGCCACGACGCAAACCGGCTTTTATCACGGCTTTCTCGGCAGCGTCGTGATTCCGAATATCGTACTTTTTGCGGAACTCGTGCGGTTGGGTGAAGTGCTCGTCGGCTGCAGTTTGCTGTTAGGCGTCTTCACGCGCTTCGGCGGCCTGGTCGGATGTTTTCTCGCGCTGAACTATATGGCGCTGAACGGTGAGTTCGCGTCGTGGACGACGATCGGTACGCTCGATGCGGCCGCGTTCATGCTCTCGTTTATGATGCTTGCCGTCCCGGCAGGGCGGGTCGCCGGCATCGACGCGCTGCTCTGGCGCGCGCCGGTTCGTAAAGAAACGCCAATCGTTCCGGAAGTCGTGGACGAGCCGCCACCGACGGCGCCGCACGCACCCGCGTAACCGCTAGGTGCGCGCCGACCGCATGTGGTATAGTGGTCGGCGGCCTTGCCACGGAGAGGTGGGTGAGTGGCTGAAACCAGTCGTTTGCTAAATGACCGACGGTCAAAAACCGTCCGAGGGTTCGAATCCCTCCCTCTCCGGGTCTTTTTTCAACGCATTGCGTTGAAAAAGATCCCCGGAGGTTGAAAGGCGGTCCGGGCTTCGCCGCTCCCCGCCCCCCGCTTGTTGCGGGGCCCCCACGTGTCCGAAAGTGCCGCGTTCGCGGTGATCAGGAATAAAGAAGCGTGTGGTGTTGCGTCGCGTGTTACTCGCGGTGCGAGAAAAGGCGTGGAGGGGAAAATAAAAAAGCGACGTAGTTGTCGCGGCTGTGTGCGGTCGTAGCTCAATTGGATAGAGCAACAGGCTACGAACTTGTAGGTTGGGGGTTCGAGTCCCTCCGACCGCGCCATTGACGAAAGAGCCCGCGAACCGGCGGGCTCTTTTCTTTTTGTAGCAGTCGAGCGGGGGTTCTTTTCCGACATCGAGGCTTGAAACGTGGGTGCGGGGTTTGGTAGAGTAGAGCGTCGAACGCGTACGTCCGTACACGTGGCTCGGTAGCTCAGTGGTAGAGCGGGGGACTCATAAGCCCTAGGTCGTAGGTTCAAATCCTACCCGAGTCAGATTTTCCGCAGTTCCGGCCGTTCCGCGCGGCCGGAACTGACGAAGCCGGGGTAAGCAGCAAACCATGTCAACAATCCCGTGCGATTTCTGTCCCCATCCGGTTGACCGCAATCAGATGGAAGAGATTGAGATTTCGCACTACGTTCCGGACAGCTCCGGCGATGACTTAGCTTACGCGCGAACCTATTTCTTCGGGCATCCCGATTGCGTGCGTAAGTTCTACAAAGGATTGGTCGACCACAAACTCGACCTTTTCAAGCACATCCCCAGCGCAGGCTCGCAAGAAAACCAGCGCTAAGCGCATGCGCTCGTAGCTCAGCTGGATAGAGCACTACCCTCCGAAGGTAGGGGTCGAAGGTTCGAATCCTTTCGAGCGCGTGAAGTATCGTGCGAATGGACCGGCGATTCATGCCGGTCCATCGCGCTTTTATGTGATACCGTTTGAATGACTGACGAAGAGTATATCCGGAAGGCCATGGAGATGGCGGCGCGGGCGGAAGAAGCCGGCGATGTTCCGATCGGTGCCGTGCTGGTGAGTGGCGATCTCGTCCTGGAAGCGAAGAACGAGAAAGAATCGCGGCCGGACGCGACAGCACACGCTGAGATGCTGCTGCTGCAAGAAGCGGCGCAGACGCTGCACGCGTGGCGGCTCTCGGATGCAACCGTGTATGTCACTAAAGAACCTTGCGTCATGTGTGCCGGTGCGATGGTCGCTGCGCGCGTAAAGCGGCTCGTTTATGGATGCCGCGACCCTAAAGGCGGAGCGGCCGGAAGTGTGCTCGATTTGGTTCAGCACCCGTCCCTCAACCACCGGATGGAAGTCACGCCCGGCGTGCTAGAAACGGAGACCGCGGAGCAGCTTCAGGCATTTTTCCGTAAACGCCGCTGAAGCGAAAAGGATTTGCGCCGAATCCGCGAATCAGCGGGGGTTTGTCGGCGCTGCAACCACGGAGAGGTGGTCGAGTGGTTGAAGGCACCCGCCTCGAAAGCGGGCAGACGTGATGAGCGTCTCGAGAGTTCGAATCTCTCCCTCTCCGAAGTAAAGAAGCCCCGGTCGTAAAAGGCCGGGGCTTTTTTGGGCCGGATCGCGAGAAATCAAGCGGGCGCGTCACTTCCGGCGCAAGAATACCGTTGCGAAGATATGGACCTCTCGCACATCGCCCTGCACGTGTCCCTGTGCAGTGCCGTCGCAAAAGCGTCGGTTGCGCGTACGGTGCCGCTACGCGTCACCGTCACCGACCGTCTGGATCGCACGCAGCTCGACCAGACGTTCCAAATCGAGCCCGGCATGGGCAAGACGCCGCGGTTCGAGTTCGATCTCCCCTTTGGAACCTATCGAATGGCGCTCAGTGCGAAAGCGAACGGTTCGCAGTGCGGAGACGTCGACTATTTCACCGTGCTGAGCGGGCGCGATCGCAGCCTGGACGTTTCGCTCGATCCGGGCACGTCCAAACCGGTGGTCCCGATGCTCGTCATGGGCGAATCGCCCTTCTCATTCGCGTACGTTCATCCGACGCTCATGGTATTCGGCCACAGTACGAAGTGCAACGGTCCGGTTGGTAATCCGGTCGGCGCCGACATTCGCGTGCAAAGCGATTCCGACGGATATTACGCGTCGATCTTTCCGAACCAGGCTCTCGCGCAAGTGATGCCCGCTGTAATGGCGATGCAGTTGCAAGACTCACAGGGCGGCTATCATTACGTGCGGCTGCCCACGGATGTCACGTTTACGCGTTGGCCGTCGATGACGCATTTCAACGTCAGCGAAGACGTGATCGACTACGTCGCCGACAAACCGGAAGACACGCTGCTCTGTCCGCGCATGTATAAAACAACGGTTACGGGAACTTAGCGCGCCACGTAGCGGAACTGTCCCGCCTGCCATTCGCAGACGCTCTTGTCGTTCATGGCGAATGACTCGCAGCCGTCCACATCCGGATTGAAATCTTCGTTCAGCGTTTTCGTCGCGGCCCAATCCACTGCCGGCT
>JAICWY010000059.1 GCA_025934645.1 Vulcanimicrobiia bacterium | reverse complement strand
GCCGTCATGGTGAGTGCTGTTCATGCCGTCATGGTGAGCGCGAGTTTATGCTGTCATGGTGAGCCGCGCGTAGCGCGTGTCGAACCACGGCCGAGCGTAGACGAGGCCTCTGCCACGCTGCCCTCGTCATAACTCGGGGGTGGTTCGACACGCCTACGGCGGCTCACCATGACCAGAAGAACTAAGCCGCTGCCCATGACCAGAAGAACTAAGCCGCTGCCCATGACCAGAAGAACTAAGCCGCTGCCCATGACCAGAAGAACTAAGCCGTCACCCATGCCCGTGCCGGCAAGTGTGAGAAATTACCGCTGCGCGGCCGGCTTGAAGAGTAGCTACGCCGTTTCGGCGAGGGCGCCCATGCGGAAGGCGGCTACGAAGGCCTTGAAGACCGTCGGGTAGTCGTCATGGATGAAACGCACTTGGCGCGAGCCCGAGCGCGTGAATCCCGGAATTAGTTCGATCAAGTCCGCCTGCTCCACGCGAGTAACGTCGATCTCCAGCGTGACCGGCGGTTCCATGATAAACGGCTTCGCGTTCGCAGCGTTGCGGATCGCTTCGGCCGCTCCCGCGCGGATCGCATCCTGTGCGGCTTGCGGTGAAAGTGAGTCGACCGCGTAATTCCCGATGCTCTCCTTGATAACCACGCCCGTAATCCACGGCATCTGCGCCTTGGCGCCTTCAACCGTGACGCGATCGCCGGTAATCAAGAGCACCGGCACGCCGTAAAATCCGGCCAGCGCCGCATTAAGCGTCGCTTCGCTGCAGCGCACGCCGTTGAGGCGCACGTCGTAAATGACCGACGGCGTGTATGTGTGGCAGAGCGTCGCGTCGGCATCGCCGATCGCGCCGTGATACCCGGTGAAGAAGACGCCGCCGTAACTCGAATCGACGTCCTGCACCATCGAATACGGTTTGCGGTTGCCGAAGAGGATGCGAATGTCTTCGGGCAGCTCGTCCAGCAGCAGATTGCGCATCGGGCCGTGCGAATCGTTGACCAAAACCTCGCCGGCGCCGGCTTCACGCGCGCCGTCGATCGCTGCACGCACCTCCGCAGTCATGTACCGCTGATAGACGAAGTACTCGGGATTGTATTTGCGCGCATCGACCTGCTGCCAGCTGCAAACGCCGGCTACGCCTTCCATGTCGCAGGAAATGTAGAGTTTCATCTATGCAATCGCCGATGCCGCGCCGCCCAACCGGAACGCAGCGACGAAAGCGCGGAAGATCATTTGGTAATCGTCGTGCGAGAAGCGGACGGTACGGCCGCCGGTGCGCTCGAAGCCGGGCATGAGTTCGATGAAGTCGGCTTGTTCGACGCGCGTCGTGTCGAGTTCCATCGTGATCGGCCCGTCGAACGTGAACGGCTTGCAATTGGCCGCATTCCGCACCGCTTCGGCAGCCTTATCACGAATCAAAGCCTGCGCCGCTTTCGGCGTGAGCGAATTGGTGCTGTAGTGGCCGATGCCTTCTTTCACGATAGCGGCCGTCACCCACGGCATATATTCGTGCACGTGCTCAACGAACACGCGATCGCCGCTCACAAAGAGCAGCGGAATGCCGTAATAGCCGCACATCGCCGCATTGAGCAGCGCTTCGCTGCACGCGACGCCGTTGATGCGCACGTTGTAAAGCGAGTCGGCCGTGTACGTGTGCGCTAGCGTCGAGTTCGCCTCGCCGACCTTCCCGTGATATCCGGTAAAGAACGCGCCGCCGAACTCCGGCCCAACGCCTTCGGCCATTGAGAACGGCTTACGCGAGCCCGAGATCAAACGAACGTCGGCCGGCAACTCGTCCCAAAGGAGATTGCGCATATCCCAGTGCGAATCGTTGATCGTGACTTCGGCGACGCCCGCGCTGCGCGCACCGTCGATCGCGGCGCGCACCTCTTGCGACATGTACCGGCGGTACACCGGATACTCGCGCGTATTCGACGGATCGCACTGCATCCAGCTGCACACTGCGGCAGTGCCTTCCATGTCGCAGGAGAGATAGAGTTTCATTCGCCTCCCTTGAGCGCGCTTTGCGCTTCGCTCAGGCCTTCTTTTGCGGCCACGTTGCTCGGATTGACTTGCAGCGCGCGCTTGTAAAGTGGAACCGCCTGGTCGTATTTTCCGACGGCCAGGAACATGTCGCCGAGCTGCGTCATCGCGACGTCGTCCTTCGGATTTTTGGCGATCCGGTCGCGCAGCTCTTGAAGCTGGACGCGCACGGTCGCGGGCGGACCGCCGCCCTCGACGCTGACCGCAGGCGGCGCTTGCGGCGCCAAGGTGGCGCGGCTGCTTGCTCCGGTGCCCGTACCGAACACCGATCCGCCTGTGGAGAACCCTTGGTGTACCAGCCACGCCATCGCAGCCACAAAGATCGCACCGAAAATCAGGACGATTGGAATATACGCGCGCGGCGGAAGGCCGCGCCCGGGAACGTTTGCCACGAAGAGTCGTTTGGACGCGCGCCGAAAAACTCTTCGTGCTGCCCTCGGAAACGGATCTGCAACTCCTCTTCGCAGAACTGAACAACTTCTATTTCAACGGCGACGTCCCGGTCTGCCGCATCCGCTACAACGGACGTTTCTCGAATTCAGCCGGACGCATAACGTACAGCGAAAAACCGCTGCTGATCGAACTCTCGCCCAAGCATTTTCAAAAACATCCCGAAGCGCTGCGCGAGACGCTGCTGCACGAAATGATTCACGCGTGGCTCTTCGATCTGAACGGCGACACCGGCCACGGACCCGCATTCCGCGCGAAAATGAAAGAATGCGGAATGACGTCGATCTATCACGATCTCGGCAACGTCACGCCGTACAACGAGAGCATCAAACGCTACATTCTGCGTTGCGAGAAGTGCACGCTGGAGTTGCTCCGGAAACGCCTGCCGGCCGCGGCGATGAGCTGCGGACGCTGCAGCAAGCGTGGGTACGATCCCCGCTTTCCGCTGACCGTCTTCGAGGTGCTCGAGACCCGCGAAATCGGCACGACTGCCGGAAAAGCCGCATTCCGAGGCCGCTAAGAGCGGACGGGCGGGCGCCTTTTCCGCGGGATTCCGACCTTTATCCAGGCAGAGAATGCGGCCCGCGAGCGAAGATAACGGGGCCATGACGACGACGAACCTTCCGACCAACGGAGCCGCCAAGACCCGCACCGAGTCCGACTCGATGGGGCAGATTCCGGTTCCCAACGACAAATATTACGGCGCGCAATCCGCGCGTTCGCTGATTCACTTCGATATCGGCGACGACAAAACGCCGCGCGACGTGATGCCCCGCCAAGTGATCAAGGCGATGGCGCTTCTCAAGAAAGCCGCCGCGCTGGTCAACAACGATCTCGGCAAGCTGGACGAAGAGAAGAAGAACCTCATCGTATCCGCCGCCGACGAAGTGATCGCGGGGAAACTCGACGAGCATTTCCCGCTGCGCGTATGGCAGACGGGCTCGGGCACGCAGACGAACATGAACGTGAACGAGGTTCTCTCGAACCGCGCGATCGAGATCGCGGGCGGCGAGATGGGCAGCAAAAAGCCCGTGCATCCGAACGATCACGTCAACATGTCGCAGTCCTCGAACGACACGTTCCCCACGGCCATGCACATGGCCGCGGCCGAAGCCGTCGTCGATATGCTGCCGGCGGTGCAGAAGCTGCGCGACGCACTGGATGCAAAAGCCAAAGCCTGGTCGCACATCGTCAAAGTCGGGCGCACGCATTTGCAAGATGCGACGCCGCTCACGCTGGGCCAAGAATTCTCGGGGTACGTTACGCAGCTGGATCGCGCGATGGCCGCGATCAAGCTTGCACTCGATCCGCTTTACGATCTCGCAATCGGCGGCACGGCGGTAGGCACCGGCCTGAACGCGCATCCCGAATTCGCGGATCGCGCCGCGAAGAAGATCGCCGAACTCACGGGTCTGCCCTTCCGCTCGCACCCGAACAAGTTCACCGCGCTCGCCTCGCACGATGACTTCGTCTTCGCGTCGGGCGCGCTCAAGACGCTGGGCGCTGCGCTGATGAAGATCGCGAACGACATCCGCTGGCTGGCATCGGGTCCCCGCGCGGGCATCGGCGAGTTGGTGCTCCCGGAGAACGAGCCGGGCTCGTCCATCATGCCGGGCAAAGTTAATCCGACGCAGTCGGAAGCGATGACGATGGTCGTCGCGCAAGTGTACGGTAACGATGCGGCGATTTCGTTCGGCGCCTCGCAAGGCAACTTCGAACTCAACGTCTTCAACCCGGTGATGATCTACAACTTCCTGCACTCGTGCAATCTGCTGCGCGACACATGCACGATGTTCCGCGAGCACGCCGTCGAAGGGCTGCAAGCGAACGAAGAAGTCATCGCCAAATACCTGAACGAGTCGCTGATGACCGTGACCGCGCTCTCGCCGAAGATCGGCTACGACAAAGCGGCGCAGATTGCCAAGCACGCGCATCATCACAAGACGACGCTCAAAGAAGCCGCAGTCGGCCTGGGCCACGTAACGGCCGAAGAATTCGACCAGTACGTCGTGCCTAAGGAAATGACGTACCCGAAATAACTCACCAACGCGAACGACAAAGCCCCGCTGAGAAGCGGGGCTTTGTTGTTTAAACGCGGCGACCGAGCTGTCGAGGCTCCCCTAATTCTCGCGTATTAAAAGCGAAGAGTAAGTGGCCGCAACGCCCGTCCACAAGCGCTCGGAATGCTTGTCCGACGCGCGGCGTTCAAGGCTGAACAGGTCGATGAGCCAGTCGTTGAAATAAGAATCGTCGGCATCGAGCGCGACTAGCGTACGGTTGTTCATGTCGGTCCCTTCATTCACTACCTTTTCAACGTAACGTATCGGCGGTCCGACCCGGGAATTGCGTTAAAAACCGATTCATTACCATTCCGTTACTCTTCAGCCGCCATGTGCCCGCCTGCTTCCACCGAGAATTGCGCGCCGCGCCAACGGACCGTTCGCCCGAAGAAGGCCGCACCCCAGACGGCTACGCTCAACATATCGCGCACGGGGATCAGCCACGGCGATGCCGGACTCTGTGGTGCGAAAGTCTCACGGCCGCGGTAGTGCGCCAGCGTCCGAAGCGCCGCCACACTCGCGAAACCAAGCGCGGAGATCCACGACGGCGCCAACGCGAGCCACGCGGCCGCAAACGGCAGCGCGTACGTGACGATCGATCCGGCATAACCGGCGGGGCGCTGCGCCAATATCGTACGCGCCCAGCGCAATTCGTGCAGCCAGAGCGCGCGGAGATCCGCATCGGACACCGTCGTTTGCACGACGTACGGCGAGAGGGCGATTTCGCGTCCCGCTTCGCGCACGGCGCGGCCTAATTCGTAATCGTCGCCGAGCGCGTCGCCGAGCCGTTCCAGACCGCCGGCCGCATCGAGAACATCGCGCCGCACCGCCATCGTTGCGCCGAAGCAATACGTAAGAGGTTCGATCGCTGCGGCGACGAGGACCGAGGGCGCGAATTGATCGTTTACATACATCGCGCCGAGCTGCGCGGTAACGCCGTGAAGGGGCACGCCGCCGTAGACGCACGTCATCGCGCCGGTTTCGGCGCCGGCGAAACTCGCGGCGATCGCCGAGAGATACTGCTGTCCGACGCGCATGTCGCTGTCCGCGATCGCCCAAATACCGTGCCGCGCGTACTCGCGCATGCCGATCAAATTGCCGACTTTGGGATTGCGCGTACGTGCAGCGCCGCCGGCTACCACGGTAATATCGACGGACGGAAATTCGCGCTGCAGACGGCGCGCCGCGTCAAGTGCCGGATCCGCCGGGTCCGCGGATCCGAAGATCACCTGGAATTGCGGATACTCTTGATCGCAAAACGAACGCAGATTTTCGTACAACGCCGGTTCCGCGCCGTGCAGGGGCTTGAAGATTGTGATCGGGGGCGCAGATCCTTCGCCGTTCGCACGCCGCGCGCGAAAGCGGCGCATGCGATCGAGCGCAAAAAGCAGATACGCCGCGCCCGCAACAGTGCCGGCGCATGCTGCGGCTGCAAAGACCGCGCGCGCGCTAACCATGCGCGGCGGCGAGTTCGCCGAACGTTACACGCCTAATGCCGGATGTGCGCACCGTTTCGGCAACGCGGGGATCGACCAGCGCGGCGAACTCACCTGCGAAGTCGTAGTCCGGCGGAAACGCTTCGGGCCACGTGTGCGTCGCCGGATGCACGTACAATTCGGTCACGCCGCGCGGCAAATGGGTCAGATACTCTGCCACGCGCGCCGGCGTCATGTGTCCCGTATCCATCATGCCGAAGACGTAATCGTTGGTCGTCATGCCGGCCATCCGCAGACGCAGCCGCATCAGCGAGAGCCACGGTAACAGAAACGCCGAATTCGCAAAGCGCGCAACGGGCTTGTCGCGCATCGCACGCCAAGACGGCAAAAACGGTTCGCGCGGAATGCGGATCGCGCGCGTCCCGAACTCGCGCCCCACTTTGACGATGAGCGAGAGTACCGTAGGATGCACGTGAAAGTGATTCTGCGCGTTGACGTGATCGAGCCGCAATCCCGTAGCGGCGAACGCCTCGAACTGTGCGCGGATCTCATCTTCCAATTGCTTGCGGATTCCCGGCGTAAAAAAGTACCGCACGCCTGCGCGAAACAAATCCGATGCGAATTCACCGTTGCGATCGACCAAAGCGGGCACGCGCTCGGGCGGCAATTTGGGGCGGCCGTTCACCAGCACGACGTGCAAACCGACGGCAAGCTGCGGCAGCCGCCTCGCGCGCTCGACCGCGTCCTGCGTTGCGGGCGCGGCCACCATAAGACTCGTGGTCGAGAGGATGCCTTCCCGGTAACCTCGCTCGATCGCTTCGTTCACCGGAAGCGCGAGCCCGAAGTCGTCCGCGGTTACGATGAGTTGGCGCATAGGTGCGGGGAATGCGGAGGCCGGGCGGAAGGACCCTTCAAATACTCTGCTAAGCGAAGCAGGCGGGCGCTTCCACCGCTTGCTTCCGTGTAGGCGAAGAACCGTTTGGGAAAGTGGACCCAAGAACAGCCGACGCTAACTTCCTTTAGGAGCCTGAGAGAGTTTTCGTGTTACCGGAGCCGTTACCGCGGAAAGCCCCTGGCGGCGTTGAGCCGATTCTGCTTAGCCGCCATCGCGCGCGCGTCGCGGAGTACATGCGGGGAAGGGCTTTGCCGCTTTCTTGGCTCTCGGGCAAGATGGCGTCCTATCACATGGGCTGGGTCGACGAGGCCGGCCGGCCGCAGAACCTGCGTACCGGTAAACTGGTCAGGCCGAGTTTGGCGCTCTGGGCATCCGCGGCGTGCGGCGGCAAAGCGGAAGACGCGCTGCCCGTCGCGGCAGCGGTCGAGTGGTTTCACAATTTCACGCTGGTCCACGACGACATTCAGGACGGAGATCGCAAGCGCCACGGGCGCGAGACAGTGTGGTCGCTATGGGGCGTTTCGCAAGGCATAAACGCCGGCGATGCGCTGCAGGCGCTGGCGTTCCGCGCCATCGCCGGCGATGCGAAGGATCCCGCGCGAGCGTTGCGCGCCATCGTCGCCCTGGCCGATGCCGGACTTATCGTGATTGAGGGGCAGTGCCTGGACCTGGAGTTGGAAGGCCGCATCGATGCGGGATTGCGGCCGTATCTGCGAATGGTCGCGGCGAAGACCGGCGCGCTGCTCGGCGGCAGCCTCGAGGCCGGCGCGATCATGGGCGGTGCGGACGCCGATCGAGCGGCGCTATTTGGGCGCGCAGGCCGGCTGCTCGGAACCGCGTTCCAAATCCGCGACGATTTCCTGGGCATGTACGGCGACTCCGAAGTTACGGGCAAATCCAGTTCGAATGACGCGAACCGCTTTAAAATGACGTTTCCCGTCGTGGCCGGCGTGCGGGCAATGTCGGTACTCCAGCGCCGCCGTTTGCGCGAGCTGTTCCGCCGTCCGGGACAAGATCACGAAGAAACATTGCGCGCGCTGCTCGACGAAGTAGGGTGCGAGGATCTAACGCGTTCCGCTGCCGAGCGCTATGCCGCCAAATCGGTGGAGATGGTGGCGCGCAGCGGCATCGCGAAGGAAGCACTCGATGCATTCGAGGAGGTGGCGTACTATGTTGCAACGCGAGCGCGTTGATGGTACGCCGTCGCGCAAAGCCGACCACGTCCGGATCAATTTAGAACAAGACGTCGCCGGCAAAGGCATTGCGAGCGGGTTCGAAGAGTACCGGCTGATCAATTGCGCGTTGCCCGAGATCGATCTGGAAGAGGTCGACACCACCGCAACCGTCCTCGGCGCGACACTGGGCGCGCCGATTTTGATTTCGTGCATGACGGGGGGCACCGCGCAGGCCGGCGCGATCAATCGCGCTCTCGCGCAAGTCGCGCAAGAGCAGCGGCTCGCGATGGGACTGGGATCGGGCCGCGCGCTGCTCGAGCACCCGGAATTGATCGACACGTTCAACGTCCGGGACGTGGCGCCCGACGTGCTGCTGCTTGCGAATCTTGGCGCCGTGCAATTGAACAAAGGCTACGGAGTCGACGATTGCAAACGGCTGTTGGACCTGCTGCAAGCCGACGTGCTGGTGCTGCATTTGAACGCGATTCAAGAAGCCGTGCAGCCCGAAGGCGACACGTGCTTTCGCGGACTGCTGCCGAAAATAGCGGACGTCTGCAAAAACTTGGGCGCGCCCGTCGTGGTGAAAGAAGTTGGTTGGGGCATTGCGCCCGACACGGTACGCAAGTTGTTCGACGCCGGCGTAGCCGCAGTCGATCTTGCCGGCGCGGGCGGAACTTCATGGAGTGAAGTCGAGCGGTACCGCATCGGCGACTCGTGGCGTTCCAATGTAGCCGGTGCATTTGCCGGCTGGGGCATTCCCACGGCCGAGTGTCTGCGCGCCGCACGCGCCGCACAACCCAAAGGCACGATCGTTGCAAGCGGCGGCATCCGTACCGGCCTGGACGTGGTAAAAGCGATCGCACTCGGCGCGGATTTAGCCGGCATAGCGGGACCGTTCTTGCGCGCAGCGTCACAGGGAGAAGAGGCTGCAGCGGATCTCGCGCGTGAATTCACGCAGGTGCTCCGCATCGCGATGTTCGGTTTGGGCGAAACCGGCCTTGACGGGCTGCGCGGAACGAAACGGATTCTGCACTCGAGCGAGCGTTTGTGAATCTGCAGCAAAGCGCGGATGCCTTTTGCCGGACGCTCGCCGGCAGCCACTACGAAAACTTCGTCGTCGCCTCGAAATTCGTTCCCGCTCAATTGCGCTTGGACCTCATGCGCTTTTACGCGTTCTGCCGAACGACCGACGATCTCGGCGACGAGAGCGAAACCAAAACTGCGGCGCTCGCGCGGTTGACCCGCTGGCGCGAGGAAACCGAAGCCTTCTTCACCGGCGAACCGCCGGTGCATCCGGTGTTCATCGCGCTCGCGCAAACCGTCGCGCGGCGCGGCTTGGACAAACAGCCGTTTCTGGATTTGATCGCTGCCAACGAAATGGATCAACGCGTTTCGCAGTATGAAACGTGGCGCGAACTGGAAGCTTACTGCATGCTCTCGGCCGCGCCTGTGGGCCGCGTCGTGCTGCGCCTGTTCGGGTTGCAGAGTCCGCTCGCGCAGAAGTTGTCCGACGACGTGTGCATCGGGCTGCAGCTCGCCAATCACGCGCAGGACGTTAGCCGCGACGCGCGCATCGGACGCTGTTATCTGCTACAGGAAGACATCGCGCGGGAGGGCGTGACGGGCGCCGTCCGCGCGCTCGTTCAGCGCGCTCGCTCGCTTTTGGCGTCGGGCAAGACGCTGGAAGGCATGGCGCCCGGGGTACTGCGATTGCAGCTCGCGCTCTACCGTCTCGGCGGGCTGGCTATTTGCGATGCGATCGAGCGCTCGGGCTGGCGAACGGAAGTTACGAGGCCCTCGGTATCGAACCGCTCCAAGATGGCGCTCTTGGTTCGAGCCGTAGTGGAAGCGGCGCAGCGCGGCCCGCAGGTGCACGATGCTGAAACCGCTTGAAGCGGTGCGCGCCGCGCGGCGTTCGTACAGCGTCGAAGACGAAGCCGAGCAGTTTTGCCGCGAGATGGCGCGGCGCGAGGCGAAGAACTTTTACTGGGGCTTCATTTCGCTCCCGCACGAGCAGCGCATGGCGATCTATGCGCTCTATGATTTCGCGCGGCAAGTAGACGACGACGTGGACGATGCGCCGCGCGCGGATCTCATTCCGCAGCGCCTGGCCGCGCAGCGCCAGCGCATAATCCGCTGCATGGCGCCGCTCGAAGACGCGGGCGATCCGGTCATGTACGTGCTCAGCAAAGCCGTCCAGCGTTACACAATTCCGCAAGATGAATTGCAAGCTCTCATAGACGGCGTCGAGCGCGATTGCACGCACACGCGATACAGCACGTGGGAAGAATTGCGCGAGTATTGCCGGCTCGTCGCCTCGGTCGTCGGACGCATGTGCGTGCGCATCTTCGGATTTACCGATGCGCAGGCACTGACGTGCGCCGACGATCTGGGTCTCGCGCTGCAGCTTACCAACATTCTGCGCGACGTGCGCGAAGATGCCGAGATGGGCCGTATCTATCTGCCCGGGGAAGAACTCGAGCGCTTCGGCATTACCGAAGCGGCCATGCTGCGAGGCGAACCGGGCGAGGGATGGAACGCCTTCGTCGAATTTCAAACGCAACGCGCGCGCGAATTGTTCGAAAGCGGATACCGCGTACTGCGGTATATTCCTCGCCGTCCGGCAGCATGCGTGCAGACGATGGCGGGCATCTACGAAGGAATTCTGCAGAAAATCGAACGCGATCCGCAGTTGCCGCTGCGGGAGCGCGCGGCGCTTTCAAAACGCGAGAAGCTTCGCGTGGTGTTGGGCTCGTGGCTGCGCCCCGCGTAGCGGTCGTCGGCGGCGGCCTTGCGGGCCTCGCGGCCGCGATGGAGCTCAAAGACGCCGGTTGCCGCGTCGAGCTTTTCGAGAGAAGCCGTCTGCTGGGCGGGCGCGCGAGCTCGTTCGAAATGGACGGACACGTCGTCGACAACGGTCAACACGTTTATCTGGCGTGCTGCACGGAGTTCGTGCGTTTTGTCGAACGCGCCGGCATGGGCGACGCGTTGCATTTGCAAGATCGCTTTGACGTCGTCGCCTATCGCAAAGGCGGCCCGGGTCACCCCGAGCCCGTCGAAGGGCGGCTGCGCGCCGCGAATATTCCCGCGCCGCTGCACCTGCTGCTCTCGTTCGCATCGTACAAACATCTTTCGTTTGCCGGGAAACTGCAGATCGCGCGGGCGCTCGCCACGCTGATGCTGAACCCCCGGAGCGCGCGCGACGAGATGAGTTTCGATGTGTGGCTTAAACGGCACGGGCAAGGCCGTGAAACGATCCGCAGTTTTTGGGAGCCGTTCATGGTGCCGGCGCTGAACGCGCCGCTGGACCGCATGAACGCCGCCGAAGCGGCGTTCGTGATTTCTACGGCGTTTCTACGCGATAGCCACGCCGCGCGCTTCGGGTATTCCACCGTACCGCTTGCCGGCATTATGGAACGCGCAGCCTCACGGCTCGACGCCGTGCATCGGCCGAGCGTGGTCAATTCGATGCAGGCTTCGCCCGAGGGCGTCGTGCTGCGAAGCGGCGACGAGGAACTTCGCTTCGATGCCGTGGTGCTCGCGGTACCGCCGCGCGCGCTCGCGCGTTTGCTCGGCGATCCGGCGGCGTTCGGCGTTCCGCCGCTCGAAGGGTACGAACCATTCGCGATCATGGACGTGCATTTGTGGTTCGAGGGCCCGCAGTTGCCGTTCGATTTTGCCGCGATACTCGAGTCGCCGGTGCAGTGGGTCTTTCAAAAAGGGCCGGGCTATTTGTGCTGCAGTCTCAGTGCTGCCGATGCGCTCGTCGCGAAACCGACCGGGGACATGGTTGCGCGCGCGTGGGAAGAAATACTAAGAGCGCTGCCGGGCCTCGCGCAGGCGCGGCTGCTGCGCGGCGCGGCGACCCGCGTGCCCGAGGGCACGTATCTGCCGGCGCCCGGAACAGTGCGTCCGAAGGCGGCGACGTCGCTCGCGAACGTCACGGTCGCGGGCGCGTGGACGGATACCGGCTGGCCCGATACGATGGAATCGGCGGTGCGCAGCGGCACCGCGGCAGCAAACGAGTTGATGAAAGGATTGAACATAGAACGGATGCGTCCGGAGGGACCACTCGCGCATGTCTGACGCGCATCTTCAGTCGGCCGTAGACTGGCTGCTGGCACGTCAGCATCCCGACGGCTGGTGGACCGACGAACTTGAAACCAACGTGACGATGACCGCGGAGCACGTGCTGTTGCTGCGTTTTCTCGGCTTGCCGCTCGACGGCATACGCGAGGGCGCGATCCGCCACATGCTGCACCATCAGCGCGCGGACGGATCGTGGGCTTTGTATTACGACGGGCCCGCGGATTTGAGCACGACGATAGAAGCCTACGTCGCGCTAAAAGTGCTCGGCGTCGATCCGGCGCGCGATGAAATGCAGCGCGCGCTGCACGTGATTCGCGTGCAAGGCGGACTCGCCGACGCTCGCGTCTTCACGAAAATTTGGATGGCGCTCTTCGGCATGTATCCGTGGGACGGCGTGCCGACGATGCCGCCGGAGATCGTCAACTTCCCGCCGCAGATCCCGT
Organism: Vulcanimicrobiia bacterium; assembly: GCA_025934645.1. Classification (GTDB taxonomy): domain Bacteria; phylum Vulcanimicrobiota; class Vulcanimicrobiia; order Vulcanimicrobiales; family Vulcanimicrobiaceae; genus JAICWY01. The sequence goes on along the minus strand of JAICWY010000059.1, from coordinate 730 downwards.
TCAATCTCTACGATTTCGCGTGTTGGGCGCGCGGCACCGTTGGACCATTGTGCGTCGTGATCGCGCGGCGCCCCGTGCACGACCTGGGCGTTGACGTTTCCGAAATCGTCAATCCAGGTACGGAAAAACGCATGCATCACGTGCCCGGCTCCGGTTGGCTGTGGTGGGTGGACAAAGCGCTCAAAGCGTATGAAGCACTGCCGTTCAAGCCCGGACGCGACGCCGCGTGCAAGAAGATGATCGAGTGGGTCATCGAGCGGCAAGAGGCCGACGGCAGCTGGGGCGGCATTCAGCCGCCGTGGGTGTATTCGCTGATCGCGCTCAACATCGAAGGCTACGCCGTCGACCATCCGGTGATGCGCAAAGGTTTGCAAGGCATGGAGCGCTTCGCGCTTTCCGATCAAACCGGATGGCGCTTTCAAGCGTGCATGTCGCCGGTGTGGGACACCGCATGGGCGATTCGCGCGCTGTATCAGGCGGGATTGCGCGCGGATCATCCGGCGATGCGTAAGGCCGTGAATTGGCTGCTCGCCGAACAGATCGAACCGGACGCGCCCGGCGATTGGCGCGTGCGCTGCAAAAACGTGCCGTGCGGCGGATGGGCGTTCGAATTCGACAACGACGCGTATCCCGACGTCGACGACACCGCGGTTATCGTGTGCGCGCTGCTGGAAGGCGCGGAGCACCAATCGGTACGAGAGCCGATCGATCGCGCGGTGGCGTGGACCCT
>JAICWY010000153.1 GCA_025934645.1 Vulcanimicrobiia bacterium | reverse complement strand
CGCGTCTGCGACGTGCGCACGATCGTCGTTTCGAACGAAGTCGAAGCGCTGATCCTCGAAGCGAATCTCATCAAGCGCTATCAACCGCCGTACAACGTGCGCCTGCGGGACGACAAGCGCTATCCGTACTTGAAAGTGACGAATGAACCGTTCCCGCGCGTGGTGTTTACGCGTGTGGTGAAAGATGACGGCGCGCGCTATTTCGGACCGTACACGAACGCCCACGGTCTGCGCGAGTTGATCGATTTGGTGCGCCTGGTTTTTCCGCTTCGCACGTGCACGGAACCGATCGACGGCCGGCGCCGGCGTCCGTGCCTGCAGTATCACATCAAGCGCTGCTTGGCTCCGTGCGTCGGCTATCAGTCCGAACAAGATTACGACAACATGATCGAGGAAGTCGTGCTCTTTCTCGAAGGCAAACAAGACTCGCTGCTCGCGCGGCTGCAAGGCGAGATGGCCGGCGCGGCGCAAGAGTTCAACTACGAAACCGCTGCGCGCATTCGCGATCGGATCGTCGCGGTGCGGCGTGTTACCGAAGAGCAGAAAGTGGTGTGGCGCTCGCGCCTGGACATGGATCTGATCGCGGTAGCGCGCGCGCAGGGACAAGCCTGCATGCAAGTGTTCATGGTGCGCGGCGGCAAACTCATCGGTCAGGAGCATTTCATTCTAGACGGCGTGCACGATCAGGCCGATGCCGAACTCTTTAGCGAATTTGCCAAACAGTTTTACACCGCACGAACCGCCGCCGCTCCGGAAGCGCGCGGGAGTTCACCGCTTGCGGCGCTGCGGGCGGCGCGGGATCAGCAAGCACCTATCGGCACGAAACAGCGGCGCTCGCGCGGCAGCGCATCGGCGATTCCGAAAGAAGTGCTCGTGCAGGCCGTGCCGGCTGACGCAAGCGTTATCGAATCGTGGCTGACCGAAAGTAAAGGCGTGCGGGTACGTATGCTCGCGCCGCAGCGCGGCGAGCGAGCCGAGTACATGCGTTTGGTGGAGAAGAACGCGCAGCAAAATCTGAAAGCGTTTCTCGCGCATCAAGAAGTGCAGGAGACTGCGCAGGCGCGTTCGCTTACGGAACTCGCCGACGCGCTCGAGTTGCCGGCACCGCCGCATCGCATCGAGTGTTACGACATCTCGAACATTCAAGGCACCAATCCTGTCAGTTCGATGGTCGTCTTTGTTGAGGGGCGCGCGAAGAAGAGCGAGTACCGTAAATTCAAGATCCAATACGATCGCGGTCCGAACGACTTCGCCATGATGCAAGAGACGCTGCGCCGCCGTTTGCGCTATCTGCGCGCCCGGACGGATGAGGATGTGAGCAAAGCGCAGGGCGATACAACGGGTCATGGCGAGGTATCGAACCACCCTGAGGCATCGAAGGAAAACCTCGAACGCGAACTGGCCAAAAGCGAAAAATTCAACAAAAAGCCCGACCTCTTGCTCATTGACGGCGGTAAAGGCCAACTCGGCGCAGTGGTCGAGGTGATGGAAGAACTGGACATGACCGGAATCCCGGTCGCCGGTTTAGCGAAAGAGCACGAGTGGCTCTACGTGCCGGGAAACCCCGATCCCATCGTGCTCGCGCCGAACTCGGCTGCGCTCCATCTGGTGATGCGGATTCGCGATGAAGCGCACCGCTTTGCGATAACCTATCACCGCCAGCGGCGGGACAAGGCGATGACGCGCTCGGCGCTCGATGCGCTGGCAGGGGTCGGACCCGTGCGCAAGAAGCGCCTATTGACCGCTTTCGGTTCGCTGCACGCAATCAAGCGCGCGAGCGTCGACGAAATTGCGGCCGTCAAGGGAATGACACCCGCCTTGGCCGCGCAGGTCAAGGCCGCTTTAGGAGAGTGACATGGGGTTTATCTTACGGCTCTTACTGACGGCGCTCGTTTTTTATTTGCTGCCGCGCTTCGTTCACGGAATCTACGTCGATAACGCGACCTCCGCGCTTATCGCCGCGCTGATCTTCGGCGTTGTCAATGCGATCATCCGGCCGCTGGTGCTGCTGCTGACGCTTCCGCTCACCGTGCTGACGCTGGGGCTGTTCATCATCGTCAT
>JAICWY010000009.1 GCA_025934645.1 Vulcanimicrobiia bacterium | reverse complement strand
CCTCGCCCCGCGCAAAAAGAAACCCGCGTCCGCGCTCCGAGAAATACAGATGATCCAACGGCCGTGCCGTGCCGCGGACTTCGCGATCCAGTTGCCCGACCGCCGTGCGATGCCGCACCGGGTCGAGCTGCTCGGTATTAAAGCGATATTCACCGGCAGCCATGCGCGCGATTTCGTTCTCGTGCGGTATCTCGCCGGACACCTCGAGCACCGGCGTGTGTACGGCAACGCCCCGGCGCAGGAAAAACGCAATTCCGCCGAGTTCATCCGGATGCAGTAAACCGCTGCGCGTCACATCGCCGGCGTCTTCGGCAACGGCTTTGAGCAATTCCCATCCGACGCCGCTCTCGCGAAACGACGGCTCGACATATAACTCGGAAAGAAACCACTCATCCTCGAGCGCATGCGCGATGGCGATGCCGATCGGCGTTCCCGCGTCCTTGGCGACAAACGTGCCGTTCGGCGCGACGTGCGCCACGTCGGAATAAAGCGCGCGGCCGTGTTCTTCTTGGTAACGGCGGCGCGCAAAGTGAGCGACGTCGCCGGCCGTAGCTTGTACGACGAGCGGCGCTTCAGGCACGCGCGCGAAAAGCGGCCAGCAACGCGTCTGCCGCGAGGCGCCGGTGGCTGATGCGGTTCTTTTCGTCCTCGTCGAGTTCGGCGAACGCTTTACCGGCCGGCGGATAAAAGAACACCGGATCGTAGCCGAAGCCGAAGCGGCCTTGTTCCTCACCGGTAATGACGCCTTGAACTTCGCCGTATCCGTTGAACGCCGTGCCGTCTTCGAGCACAAGCATCATCGCGCAACAAAACTTCGCGCCGCGATTGTCCGGCGGTACGTCCGCCATCTCTTCCAGGAGTTTTTCACGCCGGGCCGGCCACGTCGCATCTTTGCCGGCATAGCGCGCGGAGAGCACCCCCGGACGGCCGCCGAGCGCGGCGACTTCCAAGCCTGAATCGTCGGCAAGGACCGCGCCGTGGACGCCCGCCTCGCGGAGCTGTTTATGCAGACTGCGCGCTTTTGACTCGGCGTTGCCGGCATAGTTGTGCTCGGGCTCGGGCGCCTCGGCATACAGCGGGTACGTGTCGAGTTCGAGCTCCGTGCCGGCAAAGATGGCGCGCATCTCTTCGAGCTTGCCGAGGTTCTTCGTCGCCACGTACGTCTTCACGGAAAGCTTCGCCCGCTAGTCTTCCAGCCGGAGTACGGCCATAAAAGCTTCTTGCGGGAGGTCGACGCGGCCCACGCGTTTCATGCGTTCTTTGCCGGCCTTCTGCTTCTCCAGCAGTTTTCGTTTGCGCGTGATGTCGCCGCCGTAGCATTTCGCCAAAACGTTCTTTCGCATGGCGCTCACGGTTTCGCGCGCAATGACCTTGCCGCCGATGGCCGCTTGGATCGGCACTTCAAACATCTGCCGCGGAATCAGTTCCTTGAGTTTTTCCGCGAGCGTGCGGCCGCGAGTTGCGGCTTTTTCACGCGCGACGATGAACGAGAGCGCGTCCACGACCTCGCCGTTGAGCAGAATCTCGAGTTTGACCAGATCGCCTTCGCGATAGCCGATCATCTCGTAGTCGAGCGAGGCGTAGCCTTTGGTGCGCGATTTGAGCTGGTCGAAGTAATCGACGATGACCTCGATGAGCGGCATCTCGTACGTCAGGATGACGCGCCCGTCGTGCAGATACTCCATGTTGTCCAGCGTTCCGCGCCGCGCTTGCGTGATCTCCATGATCCCGCCGACGTACTCGGGCGGCGTCATAATCGTCGCCTTGACGTACGGCTCTTCCATCGTGCGAATCAGCGTCATCGGCGGCAGCTTGCTGGGATTGTCGATCATTTCGACGTCGCCGTCGCTCTTGGTGACGCGGAAGACGACCGACGGCGAGGTCGCGATCAAGTCCAAACTGTAATCGCGTTCCAAGCGCTCCTGGACGATCTCCATGTGCAGTAAGCCCAAGAAACCGCAGCGGAATCCGAACCCCAACGCCACCGACGTTTCCGGTTCGTACACGAGCGCCGCATCGTTCAGCTTCAACTTATCGAGCGCGTCCCGAAGATCTTCGTACTCGTCGCCTTCGTTCGGATACAAACCGCAGTACACCATCGGTACCGCTTTGCGGTACCCGGGTAACGGCACGTGCGCCGGATTATTCGCTTGCGTGATCGTATCGCCGACGTCGATTTCGCCCAGCGATTTAATGTTCGCGATCACGTAGCCGACGCCGCCGAGTTCCAACTTCTCGGTAGCGCGCATCTGCGGGCTGAAAACCCCGACTTCCGTGCATTCGAACACGCGCTGGTGCGCCATGGACATGAACTTCGATCCTTGCCGCAGGTCGCCGTCCACGACGCGCACGTAGCTCACGACGCCGCGATACGGATCGAACTGCGCGTTGAATACCAGTCCGCGCAGATGATCGCGGTGGCCCTTCGGCGGCGGTATGCGCTGCACGATGCCTTCAAGGATATCCTCGATGCCGATGCCTTGCTTCGCGCTGGCCAGAATGCAGTCGCTCTTCTCGATGATGAGCAGTTCTTCGACTTCGCCCATCACCCGATCGGGATCGGCCGCCGGAAGATCGATCTTGTTGATCACCGGGATGATGGTTAGCCCGTGCTCGACCGCCAAGTGATAGTTCGCGAGCGTCTGCGCTTCGATGCCTTGCGCGGCGTCGATAATCAACAACGCGCCCTCGCATGCTGCAAGCGAACGCGAAACCTCGTACGAGAAGTCGACGTGCCCGGGCGTGTCGATCAGGTTGAGCTGATACGTCTTGCCGTCTTTCGCCGGGTAATTGAGCGTGACCGGGTGCATGCGGATCGTGATGCCGCGCTCGCGCTCGAGATCCATCGCGTCCAGCGCCTGCTCTTCCAAATCGCGGGATTCGATCGTCTTCGTGAGTTCGAGCAGCCGATCGGAGAGCGTCGTCTTACCGTGATCGATGTGCGCGATGATGCAGAAGTTGCGGACGTTCTCCGCCACTTCGCTGCGGTGCGGTGCGGTCATATCAGTAGCAGGCGAAAGCGTAAGGACGGACGAGGAAGTTGTCGATTACCCATAACAGGCCGATTACGACCATGAATGCGAGATCGATCCCGCCGACGGGCGGCACGATGCGGCGAACCGGAATCAGCACCGGCTCGACCAACATTGCCACGTACCGGCTCCAGTTGCCCCGGAGATCGGGCACCCACGACAGCACGGCGTATACCAGCATGATCAGCCAGTACACCCAAATTATTTTGTCGAGGGCTTGAAAAAATTGACACCAGGCAAGGCTCACGGGCCTGCCTTTCTATGGAAGCTGCGCTAATACTTTCGCCGGCACGCCATTAAGGAAAGGATCCGGATCGATCGCGCTGCCGTTGAGCATTACCTGATAGTGCAAGTGCGGACCGGTCGAGAAGCCCGTGCTGCCGACCAAGCCGATCTCTTGTCCCTTGTGCACAAACTGGCCCGGCGTCACTTCCATCTTCGAGAGATGCGCGTACCACGTGTGATAGCCGTTGCCGTGATCGATGTCGATTTTTTGACCGTACCCGCCGTCCCACGCTGCCGAAGCAATCGTGCCCGCCGCCGCGGCGCGAACGACTTCGCCGTAATCGGCGCCCAGATCGACGCCCGGGTGGAATTCGGAATCCGGATACGAGCGGTAGCAGTAGCACCCGACGACTTGCGCGCCGTCAACCGGGTCGATCGAGGGAATCGCCGCGAGCGCTTTGGCGCGAACGAGTTCCTGAATATGACGCACGTTGAGCACGTGCATCGTCAGGCGGCGCAGCGTATCGGATTCTTGCGCGGTGCGGGCGGTGGCCATCGCCAGCGCATCGATGGTATGACGCGTCTCCGAGAGCTTCTGGACTTGGGGCCGCACGCCGATGAGCTGCTGAATCTCCTGATTCTGCTTCTGCACTTTCTGCAGTTGGGAACGGATGGCGGCCGTTTTTTTATCGATGGTTTGGAGTTGCGCGCGTTGCTGCGTGGCGATCGTCTGCAACTGCGCGACCTGCGCGTGGGCGCGCCAGAGTTGGACGCCGCCGAAGGCGAGCGAGCCGAACAGGATGACCGCGATCGCCGCGAGCGCCGTCATAATATTCCGGCGCGTCAACTCGAAGCGATGTACGACATCGCCGCGATGCGGAACGATCTTGATAAAATAACGCTCTTTAATCTTCATCATTTTTGAAGCAGCGCTCCATCCCCACGAGCCCGGGAAATAGCCTCAAGTTCTTCCGGCGAAGCGGCCGCCAACGGAACGAACCGCTCCACGGCCTTGCCGAACGTGCGCGAATCCGCGCGGGAGTAGATACTCGTGAGAACGATACCGTCGCCTTCGCGATTGAGTAACGCGAAGGCATAGGACAGTTCGGAACCGGTGTCGTCGAACGCGTCGTACCGGACGAAGCCGATGCGCGACACGTCCGTGCGGGCCAGCGAGTCCAGTTCGCGTAAACGCGACTCCGCCCTCTCGGTCCGCCCGGCAAGGGCAGCGTGCGCGTTCTCCAGCGCGGCGAAGCGCGCGATAGCGCCCGGGGCGCCGCCGCCGAGCAGATCGTCGTGCTGTGCCAAGGCCTGTTCCGCGCGGCGAAGCGCGGGCGCGACGAACGCCAGATGGTAGACGAGCAAAGCAAGAAGCGCCCCGCCAAAGGCGGCCGACGCACCAATAATTACCGGTTGCATCATTTTATTAAAGAAGGGACCACGACGAGGACCAGGTTGGGCCCGGCACCCGTGAGGGCTCGCTTACCGTTGCTTCCTTCCGGATCTGGCGGGGTTCACGAGTTCACGCCGCGAGCCGCCCGGCCCCCGTCATGGCTCGAAGCATGATATCACGCCGGGGCCTTGCCGGCGCAACCCGGTTAGTCGGAACGAAACAAAGGGCGCAAGCCCGGCGTTCCACAACCAGCACGTCCTGGAGGTACCCTTGAAGCGTTTTTCGAGCACCGCGGCAGCATTGATACTCGCCGCGTTCAGTGCGGGTCAGACCGCCGTTGTTGTTGCCGCCCCCTTGCCTGCTTCCGGCCCGACGAAGGTCGATTGGAATCTCACCGCCGCGCAAATCGGGCAAACGTGCGATGCGGCGCTCGCAAAGGCGCGCACTCGCGTCAAAGCCGAGCTGAGCTCGCACGGCAAAACGTTCGCCACGGTGGTCTTGCCGCTGGAGAATCTGACCGCCGATTTGAGCGACGACACGATCGCGCAGCAGTTTCTGTTCAACGTCTCGACGTCGCGCGGGGTGCGCGATGCCTCCCTCAAGTGTAACAACGACGAATCGGGGTTTTTCACGGAACTCTCGGCGAGTCCGCAACTATACGCTATGGTCGCCGCGGCGAAACGCAGCCGCACCGCCAAAGACATCTACCAGCGCAAACTTACCGATCTTTGGCTCGACTCGTTCAAGCGCAGCGGCGCAGGGCTGCCCGCACCGCGGCGCATGGAGTTCGTCAAACTCAGCAATCAGCTCACGGATCTGCAGAACAAATTCCAGCAGAATCTGGGCAACGATGAAACGACTATCGAGATCTCGCCCGCGCAAGCGGATTCGCTGCCTGCCGATCTTGTCGCGACGTTCAAAAAGAACGGCTCTAACTACGTCGTGCCGGTCAACGAAAGCACCGTGACACGGTTTCTGAACAACGAACGCGACGAGAACGCGCGCAAAACGTACGTGCTCGCATACAACAATCGCGAAGCGGCGGCAAACACGCCGCTGCTGGAACAGGCCATCGCCGTGCGCGATCGCCTCGCCCATCTGCTCGGCTACCAGTCCTGGGCCGCTTATCAACTCTCGGACCGCATGGCGAAATCTCCGGAACGCGTCACGGATTTTTTAAGTCAGCTCGACGTCAAACTGCTTCCGAAAGCACGCGAAGAGGTCGCGACGCTGACCGCGCTCAAAGCCAAGGACACCGGCAATCCGAACGCCGTGCTGAACAGCTGGGATTTTTCCTATTACGATAACCTGCTGCGCAAAACGCAGTACTCCGTGGACAACAACGAGATCCGCCAGTACTTTCCGGTGCAGCACACCATCGATGCCGTCCTGAACGTGTATCATACCTTGCTCGGCGTAGACTTCAAGCAAGTCTCGCCCGCAGACGCTTGGAATCCCGACGTCATAGAGTATCAGGTCAGCGATTCGAAGACCGGCGCGTTCATCGGCACGACCTACTTCGATCTCTATCCGCGTCCGGGCAAATACGAGCACTTCGCGAATTGGCCGCTTCTGCCGGTGCGCACGCAAGCGAACGGCGCGTATCGCGCGCCTATCGCCGCGATTGTCGGCAACTGGCCGCGCCCCGCTGCCGGCAAACCTGCGTTGCTCAGCCACGACGACGTCGTGACTTTCTTCCATGAGTTCGGCCACAACATGGCCGCGCTGCTTGCAACAGCACCGTACGAAACGCTCTCGAACGGCTTCGTGCGCGATTTCGTGGAAGCGCCCTCGCAGATGCTCGAGAATTTCGTCTGGCAGCCGGCCGTCCTCAAACAAATCAGTTCGAACTGGAAAACCGGGCAGCCGCTGCCGGACGATCTTATCAACTCATTGATCCGTTCGCGTTATGTTGACGACGCCTACGGCACGACGCGTCAGATTCTGTACGCGTCCGTCGATATGGCCTATCACACGAGCGGCCCCCACGTGGACACCACGTCAGTTTGGTATAAGATGTCGCAGGAGCTCACGCCGATGCCCACCCCGGAGGGCACGCATCCGCAAGCCAGCTTCGGACATTTGATGGGCGGCTACGATGCCGGCTACTACGGCTACCTCTGGTCGAAGGTGTATGCTCAAGACATGTTCACCGCGTTCTTGCAAGGCGGCCTGGAGAATCCGCAGGTCGGCATGCGGTACCGTGAAGACATTCTGCAACCCGCGCAAACCTACGATCCCGATATCGAAGTGCAGCGCTTCTTGGGCCGGCCGATGAGCCCGAACGCGTTCTACCAGGAATTCGGCATCACGCCGCAGGCAACGCCTGCGCCGAAGCGGTGATCGCGGCCGCCGCGTTCGTGCTCGCATCGGCGGCGTTCAAGCCGGACGCGCCGATGCCGCGCGTTTCCGCGTATGACAAACAAGGATGCGGCGGCAGCAACATTTCGCCGGAATTGCATTGGCGCGGCGCGCCGCGCGGCACGCGCAGCTTTGCGCTGATCGTGCGCGATCCCGACGCGCCCGTTCCCGGCGGCTTTATTCATTGGGTCACGTACAACATTCCATCCGGCGCGCACGGCTTGCCCGCGAACGCGCAACTGGCGCCGGATCAGCTCGGCACCACCACGCGAAACGAGGCGCGCTACGGCGGCCCGTGTCCGCCGCCGGGACCGGCGCACCATTACATCTTCACGCTGTATGCGCTGGATGTTGCGCACATAGCGGGCGCTCATCTGACGGCGCAGCAACTGCAGCAAGCCGCCGCGCATCACACGCTCGCCCGTACGAGCATAACGGCGATCTACGCGCGCTGACTATTGCTTCGTAAAATCAGCGGGCACGGAAAATAGCGCGTCCGCTTGCGCTTTCGTGAGCCAATTCACGTTCCCGCGCTGCGTCACCGTTGTAAAGCGGCCCCCCGAACCCGTATCACCCGAGATCATCGCCATGCGGCTGTACATCTCCAGTTTGCCGTTCGAGACATCCCAGTACATGTGCGCGGCGTTCGCGGACATCTTCGGTTTGCAGCCTCCGCGCACCACGACGTCGACGGGCGTCGATGGAACCGCGCGAACTTTGGGAAGCGGGCAGTAGCGGCGCGGCACGGCGATGTGCGAGACGTAGCGCGTCTGCTCTACGCCGAACGAGCCGTTCTTGCACGATCCCGTCGCGTCTGTCATGGACATCTGCACGGTGTTCGTGTATCCGCTCGCCGGCACGTTCTCCAGCGTCATAGCACCAAGGGCTACTTCCTTCGCGGTAATCTTCAGGTTTGCGGTGCCGGGCGCTTCGTTGACCACTTCCGCCCGTCCGGAAGGGCCGGGCATTTCGGGAGCCGGACAGGCCGCTTTAGCATCCACGGACGTGTCGGCGATCTTGTACGTCTTGTGCGCCAGATCCAAATCGATGACTTGATGCTCTTTGCATTTTTCGATCACCGCCGTCTTCGCGACGACGTCGTCTGTGCGCACCCAACCGTTGTAGTACGCTTGCCGCGTCAGGTGTCCGTCCTTCACAAACGATTGCATCTGATTGGCGGCCTGCGAGACTTGCTGTTCCATGTTCCCGATGTTGCCGATAAGCCCGGCCAAGCCGTGGCGCTTGGGCGGCGCGTTCTGTGTACCGCCTGCCGGAGCGTCCGCCAGAATCTGCTTGTAGGCGTCGGCGAATGAGCCCGGCGGGGGCGGGGTGTCCTGCGGCATGACCATACGGACGATCTCATCGTATTGCAGGCCCGCGTACTGCGGCGCGGCCGGGGCGGGAAACGCGGCAAACGCGAGCGCGCACGCGAACGCGGCACCGGCAGAAACTCTTAAAAAGTTCATAAGCCTCCTCGGTAGCTCGGCATGCCGCTATCATAGCGGGGGCGGACGCCGGTTTCGCATAAAGGGGTGCAAAGATACTACGCGAGGAGGCTTCGTTGGCTGAGGTCCGGATCAAAGTGCGCGAAAACGGCCCGTATTTGGTTACGGGACCCGTAACGCTGACCGACTGCGACGGCAACGTGTACGAAGTGCAGGGCGAGAACATCGCGCTCTGCCGCTGCGGGCAGTCCTCCACCAAACCTTTTTGCGACGCCACGCACAAACGCTGCGGCTTCGTCGCTACCGAGCGCGCCGTCACCGTTCCACAGGAGTAACCGATGCCATCGTACGTTCGAGCCGGCGAACTTCCAGCTAAAAGGCACATTCAATTCCGCCGCCCCGACGGAGGGCTGTACGCCGAAGAGCTCTTCTCCACCAAAGGGTTCGAGAGCGTTTACTCGCTGCTCTACCATCTGCGGCCGCCTACCGCGACGATCGAGGTGCGGCCCTGGAACCGCCCGGCGATCCGGTTCGAAACGAACGAGCCGCTGCGCAACCGGCATTTTAAAACCGCCGGCATACCACTTACGGGCGACGCCATTGAGTCGCGCACGCCGCTGCTCGGCAACTCGGACATCATCATCTCGATCGCGGACGCGCGCGATCCGATGGAGTATTTCTACCGCAACGTGGGCGGAGACGAACTGCTCTTCATCCATCACGGCTCCGGAACGCTGCAGACGCCGTTCGGCGATCTGGCATACCGCGCACAGGATTACGTGGTCGTTCCGACCGGCACGACATACCGCTTACTTCCCGCCGAGCCGACGCGCATGCTGGTGCACGAAAGCTCCGGCACGATCCGCATTCCCCGCAAGTACCGCAACGAATACGGGCAATTGGAAGAACACGCTCCATACTACGAACGCGATTTCCGGGTTCCGCTTTTACGCGCGCCGATCGCCGATCGCGGCGAATTCGAAATCCGCGTAAGCAACAACGGCCGCCACGCGATTTATCTGGTGCAGAACCATCCGTGCGATGTCGTCGGCTGGGACGGGTACTGCTATCCCTACGCATTCAATTTGGAAGAATTCGCGCCGATCACGGGCAAACTGCATCAGCCGCCGCCGGCGCATGCGACGTTTGAAGCGCCCGGCGCCGCTTTCTGCGCGTTCGTCCCGCGCCTATTCGACTACCATCCGCTCGCGATTCCGGTTCCCTACAATCATTCCAGCGTGGATTGCGACGAGGTGCTCTACTACGTCAGCGGCAACTTCATGAGCCGCCGCGGCGTCGAGGAAGGATCGGTCACGCTGCACGCGGCGGGCGCACCGCACGGCCCGCAGCCGGGCGCCGTGGAAGCGAGCCTAGGCAAAACCTCGACCGACGAAATCGCGGTCATGGTGGACACGTTCAAACCGCTGCAACTCGCGGAGGCTGCGGTTGCAAACGAAGACGCGCAGTACTACCGCAGTTGGTTGGAACGCCCGAGCGAAGCGACGGCGCCATAGAGAACCGCGGTCAATACGATCGCGCCGATCTCGCGCCAGACGAACGCGTCCCACTCGTAGTGATTGGTGCGCTGCTGCGAAATCTGCACGGGCGCATACCCGCGCGCGTCATTCACGCGCACGCCGTTGCGGTACACGAACGCGTTCGCGAGCGTGAGGCCGAGCAGCAAAATGAGCGCAAGCATCGCAAGCCGCATCGCTACTGCGCCGGGACGATCGTTCCGGTTACGCCGCCGAAACCGATGCGCGGCTTACCCGCAGCATCGCAATAGCCGCGAAGGGTCACAGCATCGCCGTCTTCCAGAAATGACCGCGTTTCGCCGTTCTTTAAACGCAGCGGGCGCGCGCCTCGCCACGTCATCTCAATGAAACTTCCGTAGCTGCCCGGGTCCGGCCCGGAGATCGTTCCGGACGCGTACAGATCGCCCGGACGGATGGCGGTGCCGTTGACCGTAGCGTGCGCGAGCTGTTGCGCCATATTCCAGTACATGTATCTGAAGCTCGAACGCGAGACGATCTCCGCCGGCGAACCTTCTTCTCTCATACGCGCGGTCTGGAGTTCGACTTCCAGCGCGATATCGTAGTTCCAGGCCTCCCCGCATTGCAGATACGGAAGCGGGGGCGGGTCTTGCGCGGGGCCCGCAATGCGGTACGGCTCGAGCGCGTCGAGCGTAACGACCCACGGCGATATCGACGTGGCGAACGACTTGCCCAGAAACGGCCCGAGCGGCTGATACTCCCATGCCTGAATGTCGCGCGCACTCCAATCGTTCACGAGCACGAGCCCGAAAATGTGATCGCGCGCGGCGCCCACCGGAATGCCGGCGCCCATGCGGTTTCCCGGACCGGTGACGAAGCCGACCTCCAATTCGATATCGAGCGACTTCGATGGTCCGAACGAGGGCGCGTTCTCCGCAGGCGCTTTGCGCTGACCGTTCGGACGCGTAACGGGTGTTCCACTCACCACGATGGTGCTGGAGCGTCCGTGATACCCGATGGGAATCCAGCGCCAATTGGGCAGCAACGGATCGCTATCCGGCCGGAAGATCTTTCCTAAGTTCGTCGCGTGCTCCATCGAGGAATAAAAATCGACGTAATCACCAACGTGAAACGGCATCGCCATGCGCGCTTCGCTTTGCCGCACCAGTAGACGGTCACGATCGATGCCGTCGAGGCGCTGCGTGTCCGCGCGCAACAATTCGATCAGTCGCGTACGCAACGCGCTCCACACCTCACGCCCCGCGCCGAGCAGCAGATTGAGCGAATGCGATTCCAGCACCGCGCGCGAGACGACGCCGTCGAACAGCCCGGCTTCGGCGGCGGCGGGCGCATCGAAAATCGCATCGCCAATCGCGACGCCGATGCGGCCCGGAGCGCCATTCTTCGAGAATACGCCGTACGGAAGATTCTCGATTGGGAAATCGGAGTCTGCGGCAACTGCGACCCACGACTCGGCTCGCGCCGTATTAGAGAAGTTCGAGATGGCGTAAATCCTCAACGGGTTCCGTGAAACTGCAGCTGCCGTAAGCGATGAATCCACCTTCGCGCAGCTCATGTAGCCGTCCGGCATCAACGACGTCGCCGTTCCAACGCAGCGCTTCACCATCGATTCCGAAGTCCGCGGCTTCTTCATCGTCCAGCACGCGTTCCAGTTCATCGCGGCTTCGGCCCGCGCGCGCAAACGCCGCCGCGGCGAGGACGTTCAAAAAGCCGTGCATCGTGAAACCGGATGCTTCGTTGAAATGCCGCACCGGATGGTGCAAGCCGGCCGTAGCTTTGAACGGCACCCGTTCCTCCGCCGTTGCGGCAAGAAACGCGGCGATCTCGCGCGGCTCCGGGAACGCCTGCGCGACGACGCCGCCGCAACGCACCTTCGCACCCAACCGGTGACGCGCAAGCGCATAGACCGCGCCGGACAGTTCGTTCTCCCAGCGCTCGTCGCGCGGCAATTCCACGAACGCCGGAACATCGGCAAGCGGCGATTGCCGCAGCGACGCGGCGAATTGCCCGATCGTTGCGTCGTAACTTTCGCGCTTCGTCCGCAGCGGCGGCAAGGCGATCTCGAGCGCCTCCACGCGCACGCCGGCAGCGCGCAATTCCGCGAGCCGCGCGAGTAACGCTTGCGTGTTCGAAAGCCACGTGCGCGCATCGCCGCCCGCATCGAGAATGACGCTGAGTGGCGGGACGCGATCGCCGGCAATGCGGCGCAGATCCTCAAGGCGAGATGCCGGAACGATGAAGCGCCCCAGCATCCAGGCATACGGGCCTGCGCGCGCTTCTTCATATTCTTGGAGCGCAGCGGCAATATCGAGTTGCGCAGGCGGAAACAGCCCGGCGTAATCGATGAGCCCTTGAAATGCGGCGCGCCGCGCGGCGCTGTGCGTGTCGGCAGGCATAGCCGCTAGTGTTGCGGCTCCGCTACGGGCTCATCCTTGCGCAACGCGCGCGCAGCAAGGGCCGCGATGACGACCGTAAGGACCGTGCTGCCGATAAGCAGCGCCATTTCCGCGCGGTTGAGCCGGCCGGCGGCGTACCCTGCGTTACCGAGCACGATGTTGAACTCGCCCATCGGAAGCATCGCGAGGCCCAAACTCGTTACCGCTGCTGCGCCTGCGACCGCGCGTGCCGCCGTGCTCCAGAGCAGCCATCGTACGGCCAGCGCGGATGCGGCGATCGCGAGAATGGCCTGCCAGTGCACCACGGCCGTAGCGAGGTCGAGCAACGTGCCCATCGAGACGAAGAATACCATCACGAAAAGCTGCCTGAACGGACGCACGACGCTTTCAACCATGCGGCTGCCCGCAGCTTCCGATGTCACGGCCCCGGCAACGAACGCGCCGAATTCGAACGTCAATCCGGCGAGATGCCCTAGCCATGCTGCGGCGAGCGCGACCGCGCTGAAGATTACAACGATTAAATCCGATCCGGCGCGTTGTAACGCCGTAACGAACAACCGGTGCAGCAGTGTCGCGCCGAGCACGAGCGCGATTGCGACGAAAATGACGGCACGCAGCACCGGAAAGGCGATGCCGGCAACGGTGAGCGCGCTGGCCGGCGCTTTTATGACGATCAGCAGTATGACCGCGATCAAATCTTGCGTGATAAGCAAACTCACGCCGGCGCGCGCGGCGCGGCCGCCGAAAAGATGCAAGAGTGCAGCGCCGACCGCGGTGCTCGAGACGGTAAAAGCGAGGCCCAGCGTGACCGGATGCGGCATGCCCAACTTGCCCGCCACGAACCAGACTGCCGCAGCGATTCCCGCCATAGCGGCAACATTTCCGAGAAGCGCGCCGGCGCCCGTCTCGAGCAAATCCTGAAACGAGAAGCCCAAGCCCAAACTAAAGAGCAGAAAAATCAGGCCCAGTTCCGCAAGTCCGGAGAGGCTGCCGCCTTGTGCGACATAGCCGGGCGTGAACGGCCCGATAGCGACCCCGGCCAGCAGATATCCGACGATCGGCGTGATGCGAAGCGCACGCGCCGCCGCACCCGCGATGCTGCCGGCGATGAGTGCTGCGGTGACGTCGGCGAGGAACCGTGTCGTGGCGTCCACGCTGCGCGCCTTCGTCGAGAGGGCGCCCTTAGCCGCTTCGCCAAGTGCGAGACATGAGCACGATGACTTCCCCGAAGGCGAATCCTCTGGCGCACATCGACTGGGATTACATCGAATTCTACGTCGGAAACGCCAAGCAGGCCGCGCATTACTACTGTTCCGCGTTCGGGTTCGACCAGGTCGCGTATGCCGGTCCGGAGACCGGAGTGAAAGATCGCGCGTCCTACGTGCTCGTTCAGAACAAATTGCGGTTCGTGCTCACGTCCAGTTTGCGCGCCGGTGACGAAATCACGCGTCACGTGGCCGCGCACGGCGACGGCGTCAAAGATATCGCAATCGTGGTACGCGACGTAAAAGCGGCGTTCGACGCTGCGATCGCGGGCGGAGCGAAAAGCGTGCTGGCCCCGACCGAATACCGCGATGCGGGCGGACGGGTGATCAAGGCTACGATCGCCTCGTACGGCGATACAGTGCACAGTTTTATTCAGCGCGACGGCTACACCGGCGCGTTTCTTCCCGGGTTCGTGGAGCAGCGTAAATCGATCGCCGGCACACAAAAGCCGGGATTGCAATTCATCGATCACTGCGTCGGCAACGTCGGCTGGGGCGAGATGGACACATGGGGCGATTTTTACGCAAGAGTGTTCGGCTTCTCCCAGCTCATCTCGTTCGATGACAAAGATATTTCAACGGAGTACACGGCGCTCAAATCCAAGGTGATGACCGACGCGGAGCACCGCGTGAAATTCCCGATCAACGAACCGGCCGAAGGCAAAAAGAAATCGCAGATCGAGGAATATCTGGATTTCTACGACGGCGCGGGCGTGCAGCATATCGCGATCCGGACCGACGACATCATCTCGACCATCCGCGCGCTCAAAGCGAACGGCGTCGAGTTTCTCGATACGCCTGATTCGTATTACGACGATTTGGAAGCGCGCGTGGGCCACATCGACGAAGCGACCCAAGTGCTGCGCGACCTGCGCATTCTGGTCGACCGGGACGATCAGGGCTACATGCTGCAGATTTTCACAAAGCCGCTCCAAGACCGCCCCACGGTGTTTTTCGAGATTATCCAGCGCAAGGGCAGTTTGAGCTTCGGCAAAGGCAACTTTAAAGCGCTCTTTGTTTCGATTGAAAAGGAACAAGAGAAGCGCGGCACGCTGTAGTACTTTAAGCCCATGACCGCCACCGTGGACGCCGTAATGCTCGAAGCGCGCGCGGGCGCGCTTTCCAAGCGATCCATCAAGACCACCGCGAAGATGGCCGGGATCCGGTTGGCCATCGAGTGCATGGATTTGACGACGCTCGAGGGCAAGGACTCCGAGGGCCGCGTCCGCTCGCTCTGCGCCAAGGCCGTCCGCCCGGCGCCGCACCTGCCCGATGTGCCGAGCGTGGCCGCGGTTTGCGTGTATCCGAATCTGGTCCGCGTGGCCAAGGACGCCCTGCGGGGCAGCGGCGTGAAGGTCGCCTCGGTGGCTACGGCCTTTCCGAGCGGCCTATCTTCCTTAGAAGTCAAACTGGCGGACACCAAAGCCGCCATCGCGTCGGGCGCGGACGAGATCGACATGGTCATCGATCGCGGGGCGTTTCTTTCGGGCCACTACGCAGCCATCGCGGATGAAATCGCCGCCGTAAAGGCGCTCTGCGGCCCAGTGCACTTGAAAGTCATTCTGGAGACCGGGGAACTGGGGACGTACGATAACGTGCGCCGCGCGAGCGATCTCGCGCTGGACGCGGGCGCCGACGTCATCAAAACCTCGACCGGCAAAGTCGGCACGAATGCAACCTTCCCCGTCGCCGTCGTCATGTGCGAGGCGATCCGCGACTACGCGCGCCGCACCGGACGCCGCGTGGGCCTCAAAGTCGCCGGCGGCTGCCGAACGACCAAACAGGCGCTGACGTATCTGGTGATAGTGAAAGAGACTCTCGGCGAGGGGTGGCTGAATCCGGACCTGTTCCGTATCGGCGCCAGTTCGCTGCTCGACGATCTCCTGATGCAATACGAAAAAGAGCTGACCGGCAATTACGCCGGACCGGATTACTTCCCGAAAGACTAAAGCGAACGCATGAGCAGCATATTCGAATACGCTCCGGCTCCCGAGACGACGAAGCCCGCCATCCGCGAGCAGTACGGACTGTTCATCAACGGCGCGTGGGTCGCGCCGCAGAGCGGAAAGTATTTCGACACAGTCAATCCGGCGACGGAAGAAACGCTCGCGCGGGTAGCGTACGCGAGTCCCGAAGATGTCGATCGCGCCGTCCGTGCAGCGCGCAAAGCGTACGACAAATATTGGCGTAAAATGCGGCCGGCGGACCGCGCGAAGTACATTTACCGCATCGCCCGGGCCATCACCGAGCGTTCGCGCGAACTGGCCGTGCTCGAGACCCTCGACGGCGGCAAGCCCATCAAAGAATCGCGCGACTTCGACGTGCCGACGGCCGCCGCGCACTTCTTTTATTACGCCGGCTGGGCCGACAAACTGGAATGGGCAATGCGCGCCGGACGAGAGCCGGAGCCCCTAGGCGTCGCCGGACAGATCGTGCCGTGGAACTTCCCGCTGCTCATGGCGGCGTGGAAAGTCGCGCCCGCGCTCGCGTGCGGTAACACCGTGGTGCTCAAGCCGGCCGAGACGACGCCGCTGACGGCGCTCGCGCTCGCACAGATTATTCAAGAAGCCGATCTTCCGCCGGGCGTTGTCAACGTCGTCACCGGCGACGGCGCGACCGGCGCCGCGCTCGTCTCGCACGATGACGTAGATAAGATCGCGTTTACCGGATCGACGGAAGTCGGCAAAGCGATTCAACGTTCGCTGGCCGGCACGCGCAAACGGTTGACGCTCGAACTCGGCGGCAAAGCCGCGCACATCGTCTTCGCCGACGCGCCGATGGAACAGGCCATCGAAGGCGTCGTGAACGGCATCTACTTCAATCAAGGCCACGTGTGCTGCGCCGGCTCGCGTCTGCTGGTGCAAGAAAGCGTGCACGATGAACTCGTGGTTCGCTTGACGGAACGGCTGCAAACGCTTCGCCTCGGCAATCCGATCGACAAAAATACCGATATCGGCGCGATCAACTCGCGCGCGCAGCTGGACAAAATCACCGAGCTGGTCCAGAGCGGCATCGATCAAGGAGCGGTACTCGTGCAGCAATCGTGCACGTTGCCCGATCGAGGGTACTACTTCCCTGCATCGTTCTTTACCAACGTTCAGATGTCGCACCGCATCGCGCGCGAAGAGATCTTCGGACCGGTTCTTTCAATCCTGACGTTCCGCACGCCCGACGAAGCGCTGGAAAAAGCCAACAACACACCCTACGGTCTCTCAGCCGGCGTATGGACCGACAAGGGCAGTAAGAACATGTACATCGCACAACACCTGCGCGCGGGCGTTGTCTGGTGCAACACGTTCAACCAGTTCGATCCGAGCTCGCCCTTCGGCGGCTACAAAGAATCCGGCTTTGGGCGCGAGGGTGGCGTCCACGGATTATATGAGTACTTGGCTCACTAACCGCCGCGCGTTCGAATCACTCTTCCGCGCCGCGCCGGACGGCATCATTGCGGTCGATGAGCGCGGCATTATCGTCGATTGCAATCCCGCGTGGACGGCGATCACCGGCTACGCGAATACCGTCCCCGACGGCCTGGCCACTGTCCTCATGGAATCGCTCGAAGCCGCCTCGCGCGGACAATCGTTGCGCCGTTCGGCGGAAATCCGCACGGCGAGCGGAGCGCGAATGCTCCTCGAATCCGCCAGCGTGCCGGTCGACGATCCGGACGAGCCGGTCCGGTGCTTTCTGGTCGTACACGACGCCACGTACCGCCACGATGCCGAGCAGCGGCTTCGATCGCTTTTCGATTTGAATCCCGTGCCGGCGGCCATTTACGATCGGGAAGGCCGCGTCATCGACGTGAACCCCCCAGCCGCGGAGCTGAGCGGGCGATCGCGCGGCGATCTGATCGGGCTCGCGCTTCAAGATTTCTGCCATGCAGATCAGGTTCCGATGGTCATGGAAGCGTTCCGGCAGGCGGTGGACGGAAAGATCGGACACTGCACGCTCTCCGTGCGCAATGCCGGCGACGATTGGACCGCGTACGACGTAACGTTCATTCCGCGCAGCGAAGGCGCGGAAGTTTCAGGCGCCTACGGCATGTTTCAAAGCGTCACGCCGGCCGCCGAAACGGATGGGGAACAGCTTTCACAAGCGCGCGAGCAATTCGAGCTGCTCTTTCAACACAATCCCTCCGTCGTGCTCGCGATGGATCGCTCGCACCGTATCACGGAAATAAATCCCGCGGGTATCCGCATCAGCGGCTACAGCCGCGAGCACGTGTTGTCTCAGGATGTCGTAGAGTTCGTTCCGCCCTCCCAACGCGATCGCGTGCGCGCCGCCGTCGATAGGGCGCTGTCCGGCAATACGGAGACGCTGCAGGTCGACGCGTACGCCGCCGACGGGCGGCTGGTGCAATATGAGGCCACCGTCATTCCGATCGTGTCGAACGCGGCGATCGTCGGCGCGTACGGCTTGCTCGAAAACGTCACGGAGCGCATGCGCGCCGAGCGCACTGTGGCCGCGCAGCTCGAAGAGATCTTGGATCTCGAGCACGATTTCCGCTCGCTCTTCGATCGCAATCCTGACGGCGTAGTGCTCCTCTCAACGGAAGGCACGATAGTCGACGCAAACGACGCGATCCTGGAATCGAGCGGCCGCACGCGCGAGCAAGTGTTGGGCCAAAACTTTGGTGCGTTTTTGCAAGGCCCGGAATTCGAGCGCGGTTGGTCGTTCTTCCGGCGGACGCTCCATGGCGAGTCCGTGCACTTCGAAATCTCGTCCACGCGCGCAGACGGCTCGGAATTTCCCTTGGAAGTTACGCTTACGCCGAAATACGCGCAAGGGCTGGTCGTCGGCGCTTACGCGCTCATGCGCGATATCGCGGATCGCAAGCAATATCAGCGGCGCCTCGAAATGCAGTCGCAACGGATACGCGATCTCTACCTGCTCGCCACTACGCCGGAATACACCGAAGCGCACGTCATGACCACGCTGCAAACCGGCTGCAGATTACTGGGCATGGAGAGCGGCGCGATCGTCGATATGTCAGGCACGCCACGCGTGGAGGTGCGGTACGATGTGCTCGAACTCTTCGCCGGCGGCGATCGGGACGTGACCGAGATCGCACAGCAAGTCCTCGCGCAGCGCGACCCTGTCGTCTCCGAAGCGGCGGCCGAAAGCGGTTCGGGCGCCTGCACGAGTTGGATGGGCGCGCGCTTGGTCGTGGGAGGCGCGGTTGAATCCGTCCTGCTCTTCTTCTCGCACACGGCCCGCGATCGCGAATTCGAAGAGATCGACCGCGATACGCTCGCGTTGATGAGTTCGCTCGTTTCGAGCGCTCTGGAACGCCGCCGCACGCGCAAACGGCTGCGCAGAATGGCATATTACGATTCACTCACCGGACTGCCGAACCGGCTGTACTTCAACGAGCGTTTGCGCGACGCGCTCGCGGATCATCTGACCGCGGGAGCACCGAAGGTAGCGGTGATGTTCTTCGACCTCGATCGCTTCAAAGACATCAACGATACGCTGGGTCACGCAATGGGCGACCGGCTGCTGCAAATCGTAGCGCACCGCCTTGCAGAGTCCGCCGCCGAAAAAGACGTAGTGGCTCGCATGGGCGGCGATGAGTTCATCGTGCTCGCCCGGAATTGCGCGGACGCGACGGAAGCGCGCGAGTACGCGGAACGCCTGCTGCGCCGCATCGAAGAACCGTACCGCCTCGACGGCGGATTCGAGCAATACGTTACGAGCAGCGTGGGCGTCTCGCTGTTTCCCGAGGCGGGGCGCGATGCGGAAGCGCTGATTAAAAATGCCGACATCGCGATGTACCGCGCTAAAGACCGCGGCGGGAACGGCGCCTATTTCTACCGCAAATCGTTGGAGACGCCGGTACGCACGCGTCTCGCGCAAGAGAAGGCGCTTCGCCGCGCGATCGAACGTCAGCAATTCGTGCTGCATTACCAGCCGATCGTAGACATGCACAGCGGCGGCGTAAAGGCTGTCGAAGCGCTCGTGCGCTGGAACGATCCCAAGCGCGGACTCGTGTACCCGGACGATTTCATTCCGAGCGCCGAAGCGAGCGGCCTCATCGTCAATCTCGGCGAGTGGGTCATCACGTCGGGCGCGGCGCAGATGCGGCGCTGGCAAAACGGCTTCGGCGATTTCACGCTCGCCGTGAACATCTCCGCAAGGCAATTTCATCAACCCGATCTGTGCGACAGGCTGCTCGATTTGCTGCAGGCCGCCGGCCTTCCGGCGCGTATGCTGGAACTCGAGATTACCGAAAGCATGGCGCTTTCGGACGTCGCGCACGGTTTGGACGCGGTGCGCCAATTGAAGAGCATCGGCTTCCGCATTGCGGTTGACGATTTCGGCACGGGCCATTCGTCCCTGAGCTATCTGCGCCGCTTCGACGTGGACCAGATTAAAATCGACCGTTCGTTCGTTGCCGGCATCGGCGCCGAGCGCAGCGACGAAACCATCGTGAAAGCGATCATCGCAATGGGGCACAGTCTGGGTCTAACCATTGTCGCAGAGGGCGTCGAGACCCGGGAGCAGTACGATTTTCTGCGGACGCACGGGTGCGATCACGCCCAAGGCTATCTCATCGGCCGGCCGCTCGAGGCGGAGGTGGTGGAAGCGCTGATCCGGGAACGCGGGGTACACTCCGCCCCGGGATAAGGAGTTCTCTATGAGCACGCTTGCTTCTGCGGAGCGCACACTCGACCGCGAATCCCTGGCGGCCTGGTACCGGCGCAATCGCGAGCGTTCCGCGCAGATCTTCGGATTGATCGATCCCGCTGCGTATTACACGCGTCCGATTCCGCTGCGCCATCCGTTCGCGTTTTACGAGGGCCACTTGCCGGCATTCAGCTATCTCGTTCTGAACGAGCGCGGGCTGGGCCAACCGCCCGTCGACGCGCGGCTGGAGCGGCTTTTCGAACGCGGCATCGATCCCACCACCACGACCGCCGCAAGTAACTTGCAGCCGGAGCAGTGGCCGGAGAAATCCGAGATCGAGGCGTTCGGAAAAGCATGCGACGAGCGCGTGTACGACGCGATCGCGAGCGCGCGCCTCGTCAATCCGGACGTGGCGAGTCTCGTGCGCGGACAAGCGGTGTACACGGTACTCGAGCACGAGCC
Organism: Vulcanimicrobiia bacterium; assembly: GCA_025934645.1. GTDB lineage: Bacteria > Vulcanimicrobiota > Vulcanimicrobiia > Vulcanimicrobiales > Vulcanimicrobiaceae > JAICWY01. The sequence continues at coordinate 48,627 of JAICWY010000009.1, read as the reverse complement.
GATGCACCATGAAACACTCATGTACATCATTCATCAACTTCCCCAGGAGTTAAAAGGCCGCATCGCTCAGACCCATCACGACACGCCGCAGCCCCGAAACGAGTTCGTGCGCGTGCCGGCCGGCATTGCAACCCTTGGAGCGGATGCGCAAAAAATCGCGTTCGCCTGGGACAACGAATTCGCCGAAACACGCGTGCACGTGGACGCGTTTGACGTCCAGCGCTATCCCGTAACGAACGGCGAATATCTCGATTTCGTGCGAGCCGGCGCCCCTGCGCCGCCGTTTTGGTTGGAACGCGGAGGCGACTATTTCTTGCACGGCTCGTTCGAGGATCTGCCGCTCCCGCTTTCGTGGCCGGTGTACGTTTCGAACGAACAAGCGCGCGCCTACGCATCGTGGAAAAACGCGCGGCTCATGACCGAAGCCGAATATCACCGCGCGGCCTTCGGCACGCCCGAGGGCAGCGAACGCGCTTTTCCCTGGGGAGAGGAGGCCCCAAGTCCGGCGCACGGCAACTTCGGCTTTCAGCGTTTCGACCCCGAACCGGTCGACGCGCACCCCGCGGGCGCAAGCGCTTGGGATATTTTCGATCTGATCGGCAACGGGTGGGAGTGGACGTCCACGCCGTTCGCACCGTTCGAAGGATTCGAACCGATGGCCAGTTACTCGCAATACAGCATCGATTTCTTCGACGGCAAGCATTTCGTCCTGAAAGGCGCCTCACCGGTCACGGCATACGAACTGATCCGCCGCTCATTCCGCAACTGGTTCTACGGAGATTACCGCTATATGTACGCAAAGTTCCGCCTGGCGGCGCCGTAGGTGCGCGCGCGCTCTGCACTCGCGGCGGCCGCCGCCGTTGCCATTCTGCTCGCCGGCTGCTCGAAACAAGGCGCGGGATCTTCCTCCGGCAGCACCGCAAACGTTCCGTCCGGAAACGGCGTGCTGCGCGTGGCGAACTACGCCGAACCAACGTCGCTCAATCCGCTGCTGACCACGAACACGGCGGAGAACTTCATCATGAGTCTGGCGTTCGATGAGCTCGTGACGCTGGACGATCAAGGCAACGACGTTCCGGATTTGGCCGCGCAAGTTCCGACGCCGCAGAACGGCGGCGTCAGCAAAGACGGCCTGACGATCACTTACAAGCTCCGGCACGGCGTCAAATGGCAGGACGGCGAGCCGTTCAGCAGCGCGGACGTAAAATTCAGCTGGCAAGCCGTGATGAATCCCGACAACAACGTGGTGGAGCGGCGCGGCTACGATCAAGTGCGTTCCGTCGACACGCCCGATCCGTACACCGTTGTGTTCCACTTGAAACAGCCGTTCGCGCCGTTTATCGACACCGTCTTCGGCGAGAGCGACGATCCGTACCGCATCGTTCCAAAACACATTCTCGGGAAGTATCCGAACATCAACAAAGCGCCGTTCAACCAGCAGCCCATCGGGACGGGCCCGTTCAAAGTGGCGCGCTGGGTTCACGGCGATCACGTGGAGCTCGTAGCAAATCCGGACTACTTCCGCGGCAAACCGAAACTCGCGCGCATTCTCGTACAGACCGTTCCCGACGGCAATACCGCCGCAGCGATGATCCGCTCGAATGGAACGGACCTCATCGTCGATCTCACTGCGGCGAACTACCGCATTTTGAAAAACGCGCCGAACGTCAAAACGCTGCTCGTGAAAGCGCCTTCATACAGCTCCGTCGTCTACAACATGCAGCATCCGCCGCTCGACGATCTGCGCGTGCGTCAGGCCGTCACCTACGCGATCGATGAAAAACGCATCGTCGACAACCTGGAATATGGAACGGCGCGCCTTGCGACCGCGGATCTCTCGGATTTCTATTGGGCGTTCGATCCGTCGCTCGCGCCGGCGCCGTACGATCCGCAGAAAGCCGCCGCTTTGCTCGATTCTGCGGGATGGACGGCCGGCCCGGGCGGCATCCGGCACAAAAACGGGCAGGCACTCTCTCTGCAGCTCGTGTACGGTCAGGGCAGCGAAACGGCGCGTGCAATCGGCGTGCAGATCCAATCCGACCTGCGTGCCGTCGGCATCGACGTGCCGATCAAGACGTACACCTACAGCATGCTGTATGCGACCAAGGCGCAGGGCGGCATTTTGAACAACGGCAAGTTCGATTTAACCGAGTGGTCGTGGGTAGCCGGCGCGGATCCGGACGATTCTTCGCAGTGGATGTGCAATATGGCGCCTCCAGCGGGCAACAACAACGCGCACTACTGCAACCCGCAACTGGACGCGGCCGAACGGGCTGCGCTGAGCACGGTTGACCGCGCGAAACGCAAAAAGGCCTACGCGAAAATTCAGCGATTGCTCTTGCAGGATGCGCCTGCGGCGTTCGAGTTCTACAGCAGGCTGCGCTACGCGATCAATCCGAATCTGCAGAATTTCAAGCCGAACGGCCCGAGCGAAGGCTGGAACGCCTACGAGTGGAACCTATAGCCCGCCATTTTTCAAAGGAGAACCCACGGTGACCACCACCCTGACCGCAAAAAAGACGCCGATTACCGTTGCGTACGGCGACGGCATCGGGCCGGAGATTATGGATGCCACGCTGCGCATCATCACGGCTGCCGGCGCCCGATTGGATATTGAGAAGATCGAGATCGGCGAGAGCGTCTATAATCGCGGTCTGAGCAACGGCATCGAGGATAGCTCGTGGGAATCCCTGCGCCGCACGAAAGTCTTTTTGAAGGCTCCGATCACCACGCCCCAAGGCGGCGGTTTTAAATCGCTCAACGTGACCGTACGTAAGACCTTGGGCATGTATGCGAACGTGCGCCCGTGCGCATCGCTGGCGCCTTACGTCGCGACGAAACATCCCAACATGAACCTCATCATCGTCCGCGAGAACGAGGAAGACGTCTACGGCGGCATCGAGCACCGCCAGACCAATCAGGTCACGCAGTGCCTCAAACTCATTTCCCGTCCGGGCAGCGAGCGCATCGTGCGCTACGCGTTCGAATATGCGCGCGCCAACAGGCGTAAAAAAGTCACGTGCTTCACCAAAGACAATATCATGAAGATCACGGACGGCTTGTTCCACAAGATCTTCGACGAAATTGCGAAAGAATACCCGGACATCGAGAACGAGCATTGGATCGTCGACATCGGCGCCGCGAAGATGGCCGACACCCCCGAAGCGTTCGACGTGCTGGTGATGCCCAATCTCTACGGCGACGTACTCTCGGACGTCGCGGCGCAGATCACGGGTTCCGTAGGTCTTGCAGGCTCGGCAAATATCGGCGACCATTGCTCCATGTTCGAAGCGATTCACGGTTCGGCGCCGCGGCGCGCTGGCCAGAACATGGCGAATCCGTCGGGTTTGCTGCACGGCGCGCTGTTGATGCTCTCGCACATCGGCCAAGGCGAAATCGCCGAGAAAGTGCACAACGCCTGGCTCAAGACGATCGAGGACGGCGTGCACACGTACGATATCTACAAAGACGGCGTGAGCAAACAGAAAGTCGGCACCAAGGAATTCGGCGATGCCGTGATCGCGCGCTTGGGGCAGAAGCCTGAAAAACTGCCCGCGGCCGAATACGCCAAGGGCGGCCAGATGGACATCTCCGCACGCGCTTCCGGCGCCGCGGCGAAGAAAGAGCATGTCGGAGTCGATATCTTCATCGATCGTCCAAGCGGCGAGCCGGACGAAATCGCGTCCGCGCTGCGCGGCTTCACCGTTCCGGGCACGAAGCTCACCGTCATCAGCAACCGCGGGACGAAAGTGTGGCCCAACGGTAATCCGGACACGTTCTGGAGCGACCATTGGTCGTGCCGGTTCGAAGCCGACGGCGGCACGTTCAACACCGGGCACGTGGTGCAGTTGATTGAAGCCGTAACGAATGCCGGTTTTGAAGTCGTTAAAACCGAGGGTCTTTACACGTTCGACGGCGCGCGCGGATTCTCACTGGCGCAAGGCCAGTAATCAACGCAGGTCGGGGGTCTTCTTCCGTAGCGTTCCCCACACGGTGCGCAGCGCCGCAAGGAACGCTACGGTCACCCCGATCCAGAACACCACGCCGATCCACCGCTCCCATCCCTGCGGATGGTAGAACAGCATAATGATCGCAAGACCCACGATGCACGCGCACGCAAGCATCGTCGCATTCGTGCGTTCGATGCTGTGTTCCAAGCGCGTAACGATGTCTTCCACGCCGTCGATGCGCGTCCACACGCGGACGTTGCCGCGCTCGACTTCGCCGAGTACGCGATCGATGCGCCGCGGCAGCTCGATGCTCAGTTCCGCTGCATCGAACGCCGAATCGCGCACGCGATCGACCCATTCGTCGCCGTTCAGACGCCCCAAAGCCAGTTTGTTTGCCAGCGGTTCGAGATGATCGTCGAGCCGCGCATCCGGATCGAGCATTTCCAGCAGACCTTCGGTCATCGCGAGCGCTTTGAAGAGCAGCGCCAAGCTTCCGGGAAGCCGCAAACCGAAGCGGCGGATGAGTTCCAGTAGATCCGCGAGCGCGGCGCCGAAGCGCAGATCGTCGAGCGTCGAGGCGACGTAGCGCGCGAGCATACGATCCAGCTCTGCCGCGAGCGCGGCGCGATCGATCGGATGCGAGGGCGCGGTTATCTCGATCAAACGATCCGCAAGCCGCACCGCATCACGCCGTTCCATGGCGACGAACACATCGGCTACGCGCCGCCGTGCCTCGGGCGTCAGGCGGCCGACCATCCCGAAGTCCATGACCGCCAGTTCACCTTCAGCGGTGATCAAAAAGTTGCCGCCGTGCGGATCGGCATGGAAAATCCCGTGCGAGAAGGCCGGCTCGAGGACGAAGCGTCCCACTCGCCGCGCCGCCGCGCTGCGCCGCCGCCGCGGAAGCGCCGCCGCGTCAGCCGGCTTCGTGCCCTCGACGCGAGTCAACACGATGACGCGCTCGGTCGTGTACGAATCGATCACGTCGGGAATCGCGAAGCCGCGCTGCTTCTCGAAAATCTCTGCGAAATACCGCGCGTTCGCCGCCTCGCGCCGGTAATCGACTTCGGCGCGCAGCGTATCGCCGAATTCCCGCACCATCGCGGGAACGTCGTAGGGCCGAAGCGCCGGCAATCGCTCCGACCACGTTTGCGCGAGGTCGCTCAAGATTTCGAGGTCCGTCTCGATCGTATGCTCGACGCCCGGCTTGCGCACTTTAACGATCGCCTCGCGTCCGTCGCGCAGACGCGCCGCATGCACTTGGCCGATGGACGCGCTGGCCATCGGCGTACGGTCGAACCAGGCGAACAGCTCGTCGGGCGGCGCGCCGAGATCTTCAGAAATTGCTTGAATCACGAAGGCCGGTGGAACCGGCGGCACGTCGTCTTGGAGCTTTAGCAGTTCGGCGCGGTACGTTTCCGGCAATAAGTCGCCGCGAGTTGCGAGCGCTTGACCAAGTTTGATGAACGTGGTGCCGAGTTCTTCGCACGCAACGCGCACGTGCTCGGCGCGTACGGCGTCGTTTCCGACCGCGCCGATGCCGTGCCGTGCGAGCACGGCAAGAATTTCCCGGTAACGCTCGCTTTTGCTTTGCGGTTTATCTTCGCGGCGTTGCTCCATACTGCCGTGAAGCCGTTGTTAGGCTTCGCCGCGCACGGACGGCTCGTGCTGCTCGAGCAGATCCACCATGTCGTTGGCGTGCTCTTCTTCGACCGCGAGAATAGACTCGAGCATGCGGCGCGTCGTCGGATCGTTCTCGCCGAAGAATTTCACCATTTCACGGTAGGACTCGATCGCGACACGTTCGGCGACCAAGTTCTCTTTGATCATGTCGATCATGCCGTCGCCTTCCTTGTACTCGGAATGACTGCGCGAGGCCATGCCCTCCGGGTTGAAGTTGGGCGCGCCGCCGAGTTGCGTGATGCGCTCGGCGATCCGATCGGCGTGTTCTTGCTCTTGCGTTGCGTGTTCCAGAAACTCACCCGCCACGGCATCCTTGTACATGCCGCGAGACATGTAATAGTGGCGCTTGTACCGCAGCACGCACACCAGTTCCGTGGCCAGGGCTTGATTCAGTACGTCCACAGCGCGGTCGAGGTCGCCGCGGTAATCGCTGGTAATCGGGCCGCGCATCATGTTCTCACGGGCGCGACGGCGAAGTTCCTGAACGTCCGATAAAAACGGCGTCGAAGTACTCATGGCGGGCTTATACCCGCCCGGCCGCCGCCCCACCCAGGGCGGCCCACGTCCGGCGTCGTAGCTTCGCCCGCTGTGTCGAAACAAGAGCATCCGCGCCTGACCGTCCGTAAAATGTACAAGCTGTTCATCAACGGCGCATTCGTGCGATCCGAATCGGGACGCAGCGATCCGCTTTGGGACGGCAGCGACTTCGGCGCGAACATCGCGCGCGGCTCGCGCAAGGACGTCCGGGATGCCGTCGTGGCGGCGCGCGCCGCGCAGCCGAAATGGTTCAAAACCGCACCGGGCACGCGCGGCCTGGTTCTCTACCGCCTGGCCGAGATGATGGAAGCGCGCCGGACCGAACTTGCCGAGCACGCGGGAAGCGATGAGGAAGTCACCGCGGCCATCGATCGCGTCGTCTGGTATGCGGGCTGGTGCGATAAGTACAGCGCGCTGCTCTCTACGCGCAATCCCGTCGGCGGTCCGCATTTCAATTTCTCCACGCCCGAACCCATGGGCGTCATCGGCATGTGCGCGCCCGACGAGCCGGCGCTGCTGGGACTTGTCAGCGTACTGATGCCGGCGCTGGTAGCGGGCAACAGCGTCGTGCTGATCGCGTCCGAGAAAGATCCGCGTACCGCGATTGTTTTCGCGGAGGCGCTGGCGACCAGCGATCTCCCCGCCGGCGTCGCGAACATCATTACCGGCTTGCGTTCCGAACTTGCGCCGGTGCTTGCAAAACACATGGACGTGAACGCGCTGGCCTACCCGCGCGGCGCCGGTTCGGCCGATTGGCAAACGCAGGCCGCCGAAAATGTCAAACGTCTTCAGGTCTTTCCGCAGCGCTCGCGCGAGGAGTGGTTCGATCCGCACGCGCAATCCCTGGATGCCATCGCCGCATGCAGCGAGATCAAAACGATCTGGCATCCGGCCGCCATTTGACCGAAAGCCGCGCGCGCGAGGAGATCGCGCGCTACTGTGCGCTGCTCTGGGAACGCCGGCTCGTCACCGGCACCAGCGGCAACGTGAGCGTGCGGCTGGAGGACGGCGACATCATCGTTACTCCCACGCAAGTCTCTCTGCGCGCCGTTGCGGCGTCGCAGTTGGTGCGCACCGACGCCGGCGGGGACCCGCGTCAAGGCCAAGGCCAACCCACGAGCGAGTTGCCACTGCACGTAGCGGCGTACCAGGCACGCCCGGACGTCCACGCCATCATTCATACGCATCCGACGTTCTGCGTGGTCTGGTCGAAGACCGGAGCTGTCTTCGACCGCGACACCGTCGGCGCGCGCGAGACGCTCGGGGAGGTGGCGTGGACCCCTTACGAACCGCCGGGATCGCAAGCGCTGGCGCGCGTCACGGCTGCGGAATTTTCTCGCGGCATCGACACCGTGCTCATGGAACGGCACGGTCTTTCAGCGGTCGCCTCAACATTGGAGCAGGCCTACGTTGCCACGGATTTGGCAGAGGAAGCGGCGCGCATCGCTTTTTTTAGCCGATTTCTGCCTGAGAGGTAGGCCGAGCGACCTAGGGCATCCAACCTAGGTCTCGTTGTGAGCTACCGCCTCGTCCCACTTCATCAGCGGCTGGCCAATGCGTTGAGCTATGGAGAATTCCAGCTCTACTATCAACCTGTCGTCAACGTCGCGACCGCCGAGATTGTGGGCGCCGAAGCGCTCTGCCGGTGGCCCCAGCGCGATCAGTCGATGGCGATGCCGGAAACATTCATCGCCCAAGCCGAGACGTCGGGCTTCATCATTCAGCTCGGCGATTGGGTACTACGCACAGCCGCCGAACAGATGCATCGCTGGCAGCAAACCTATCAGCGTCGTTTGCGCCTTGCCGTCAATCTTTCCGGGCGGCAGTTCTTGCACTTCAATCTGGTCAAACAAGTCGAAGAAGCGCTCAAGGCGAGTGGTTTCAATGCGAACGATTTGGAGTTCGAGATCACCGAGACGATCGCGATGCACAACGCCGAGGAGAGCATCGGCGTCATGCGTCAACTCAAGTCGCTCGGCATCGGGCTATCACTGGACGATTTCGGGACCGGGTATTCCTCGCTGAGTTATTTGAAGCGCTTTCCGATCGACGTTTTGAAGATCGACAAGTCGTTCGTCCGCGACATTCCCGAGGACGCAAACGATCTCGCCATCGTTTCGGCGATTATCGCGATGGCGCACGCGTTGGGACTTCGCGTCGTAGCCGAAGGTGTGGAAACCGACGCCCAGTGGCATTTTCTGCGAGATTGCGGCACGCAACTCGCGCAAGGCTACTATTTCGGCCGGCCGCTGCCGGCATCGGAGTTCCAGGATCTGCTCGCGCGCGAGGCCGGCAAACCGGCCGCCATCGCGCAAGCCCGTTAACACGGAGGTTCACCCCATGCGTTTGCCGCTTCGTTCACTCGCGTATTTCGCGCTCGGCGCATCGCTGCTGGCCGGCTGTTCCGCAAGCGTAGGCACGCCGCCCGCCAACGTTTCCGCAGCCTCGGCGCAGGCCCGGCAAGGCGTATCCGACGCTCGCGCGGTGAGGCGGCATTTCAGGCTTGTCTCGCCGCTCGAATCCGAGTTCGTGCGCACCGGCGTGCTGCTGTGGTCCGCGAGCGCGGTCTGCGCAAACGAACATGTTCCCCAGCGCCTTTCCGATCGCGGCTTCCCGCTGGATCCGGCGACGCTGCAACCGCCACGATCCGCCACGGTGCGCGTGCAGATCGATGCGATCCAGGCATGTTCGCAAACCGGTCACGCGCCCAATGCGCAAAGTACGGTGCTGCCGATGAACGTCGCAACGCTTCCGCCGTCGCCCGGGCCTACGCCGTCGTTTGGTGGCGACGGCTACTACGTGGTCGCGCTGGCAGCGGATGCCGGCGGACGAACGAGCGTACTGGATGTTTCAGGCCCCTTAGACAGGCCGGCCGACGGGCCGTTCGCGTTCGGAAACGGTTCCGTTCAGCTTTCCTCCGATTCGACATATGCGTTTTATCTCGCGAAGCTGCGCACGACGCCCGAAGACGACGAGGCCTTTTAGCCGTCCCCGGCTAATCCGGGGGACTGGCTTCGGCTGCAAATCGGGAGAGGTGGCAGAGTGGTCGAATGCACTCGCTTGGAAAGCGAGCAGACCTTCACGGGTCTCGGGAGTTCGAATCTCCCCCTCTCCGATGGACTTCAAAGACCGTCCCCAGGGCGGTTTTTGCTTTTTTCAGCGGCCATTTAGGCCGATATGAGAACCTGTGCCGGATTTATTGCGTTTTAAGTCGGTAGAATACCTCACGAAAACGGCCCGCTGGCAGGTTGGTTCATGTCGAAGATTTTGATCCAGACTACGATTACGGGCGCTGAAGACGCTTGGTGCGCGCAGCGTTTCACCAAACTCGCAGACGTGTTGCGTTCCGATGGCCATACGGTCACGGCACGCAACCGCGAGCCGCAGCACGACGGCAGCGACGCCGTGCTCTCGCACTTGGCGGAGTCGGACTTCGACGAGCTGTGGCTGATTGCGGCCGATCGCGGAAACGGACTCTCGCCCGAAGACGTGCGCGGCATTCTGCACTTCCGCGAACGCGGCGGCGGCATTCTTACGGCGCGCGACCGTGAAGATCTCGGCGCTTCTCTGCTGAATTTGGGCACCATCGGCGCGGTGAACAATTTCGCCTCGTACAACCGGTTTCGCGAGCGGCGCCGGTTTACGCGCGAGCGCATCGCGGCGTCGTATTCCACCGGTATGCATCGCGAACCGGTGCACCGCGCGTTCAGGCGCATCGTTCCGCTGGAACCCGTGCACGACGTTTTGCGCAGCGGCAAATCGCCGAGCGGCGTGGTAGAATACTTTCCGGCGCCGCCGCACGAAGGCGCGCTCTCGGTTCCGGCCGGACTAAAACACGCGCGCGTAATCGCGCTGAGCGCCAACGCCGCGACCGGCCGCGCGCAAAACCTCGCCGTAGCGATCGAGGGCGAAATCGGCGGAAACGGCAAGCCGAGCGGACGCGCCGTTGCGGCTTCCTCGTTTCACTACTTTGCCGATCCGGACTGGGCTCAACGCGACGGCGCGCCCGCGGCGATTGAAGAATCGTTCAACGATTACATTAAAAATCTGGCGCGCTGGCTCGCGCCCGCCTGCGCTTAGTCGTTCGGCGCGAGTTCTTCTTCCACGGTGGCTTGCGCGTGCGCGAGCCAGAAATCGAACGAGGCGCGCGCCTGCGCCTCCAGCATCAAATCCCCTTTGACGATCTCGCGGTGTATTTGATGGTCCAGCGTCGAGCGTTCGCCGTAGTTCGCGTCCATCACGACGTCGGCGTGCAGTAACTGCGCCGCCAGATCTTCCGGCAATTTCACGCCGCTCGGTAACGTTGAGATCACCACCTCCGGCGGATTCTCCGGCCACGGTTTGGCTTCGAAACGCTCGCAGATGGCGGCAACTTTTGCATCGTCTCGTCCCCAGACGTACGCGTACGCATCGCTCATGCGTAAATGCGCGAAGATCGCGCGCGCAGTCGCTCCTGTTCCGAGCACGCCGATGCGTTCGAGCGCGACCGGCTGTCCAAGCACCGTCTCGAGCGCCGAGCATGCGCCGATGCCGTCGGTGTTCGCTCCCAAAACGGTGCGGCCGAAAAAGATGGTGTTGACCGCTTGCGCGAGCTGCGCTTCTTCGTCGAGCTCGTCGCAAACGCGCAGCAGCTCTTCTTTGAGCGGCGTGGTAACATTGATGCCGGTGTATCCGTCCATGCGCATCCGGCGCACGACGTCCACGCCGTTGCCGCGGGGCACGCGGATCGCGACGTAACTTCCGGCGACGCCGGCCTCGCGCAAAAATGCATTGTGCAAACGCGGGCTGCGGCTGTGAGAAACGGGATCGCCAATCAGCGCCAATTTCACCGCTTGCGGCGCTCCGGGAGCATCAAACGTTCGAAGAAACGGAACATCATCGTTATCGGAAAGTCTTTGCTTTCGATCGGCTCGGTCAGAATCGTATAGAGATTGCCGCTCAGTTTGGCGCCGAGCACGTCGGTAAAGAGCTGATCGCCCACGACGGCGATCTGCTTGCGGGGCAAGCGCAGATGCCGCATCGCGCGCCAAAAACCGAACGGCAGCGGCTTGAGCGCGTTGGGGATGCACTCGATCCGCAGCTGGCGCGCAATGCCGCGAACGCGGTCGCTGAAATTATTGCTGACCATCACCATCGCAAAGCCCCGCTGGTGCGCCTCTTCTACCCAGGCAAGGTGTTCGGCCGCAAGTTCGGTCTCGCGGAAACCGAGCAACGTGTTGTCGAGGTCCACGATGAGTCCCCGGATGCCCATCTCCGCCAGCTCGGCGAGCGGTATGTCGTGAAGACGGGGTGCGAAGCGATCCGGTCCTAGCATGCCGTCGTGCGATTGCGCGACTTCTCCCCACTATCCTCGGAAGTTTCCACAGCGCGCTCACGCAGGGAACACCTTTTCCACCAAAACGAGCGTCCGCGTGCACAAGTTTTTGGCGTTGTCAACATCTTGCGCACAAGGAGCGAAATACTATATCTTGTATCTCCCACATCCCGATAGTACAATTTATGGGCACACTCTCGCCGGTGGACCTACGTACTATCGAACAGGTGTTCGTTTCTGCACTCTCGAAGTGAACGGGTCCTCCACCATTGGAGGAAGGAGCCTCGATGAAATTCCGCCGCACCTACTCGGCCCCCGGCGACCCCTACGCCGGCCTCACGTTCGAACCGCGAACCTCGCGCATCGTCAACCCCGACGGGTCGGTGATTTTCGAAGCCAAGGACATCATGGTCCCGACCGGGTGGAGCCAGGTCGCGGTCGACGTCCTTGCGCAAAAATATTGCCGTAAAGCGGGCGTTCCGGCGGCGCTGGCACGCGTCCCCGAACAGGGCGTGCCGGAGTGGCTGTGGCGTTCGGAACCGGCCGGAGCAGCCGATTTTGGCGCAGAGCGGGATTCGCGGCAGGTCTTCAACCGCCTCGCGGGCTGCTGGACCTACTGGGGCTTCAAAAACGGTTACTTCGATAGTGAAGACGATGCGCGCGTCTATTACGACGAGATGTGCGCCATGCTCGCCCGTCAAGTCGGCGCGCCCAATTCGCCGCAGTGGTTCAATACGGGTCTGCACTGGGCTTACGGCATCGCCGGGCCGGCGCAGGGCCATTATTTCGTCGATCCCAAGACCGGCGAACTGCAAGCGTCTGCCAACACGTACGAACATCCGCAAGTCTCGGCGTGTTTCATTCTTTCGATTGCCGACGATCTGGTGAACGAAGGCGGCATCTTCGACGGCGTCGTGCGCGAAGCGCGTATTTTCAAAGGCGGCTCCGGAAGCGGCGCAAACTTCTCGAAAATTCGCGGCACCGGCGAGAAACTGAGCGGCGGCGGCACGAGCTCCGGCTTAATGTCGTTCCTGAAGGTCTTCGATCGCGCCGCCGGCGCGATTAAATCCGGCGGTACCACGCGCCGCGCCGCAAAGATGGTCGTGCTGAACGCTGATCATCCGGACATCGAAGAGTTCGTGAACTGGAAGGTTCGCGAAGAGCGCAAGGTTGCCGATTTGGTGATCGGCTCGCGCATGTTCGAAAAACAAATGAACGGCATCATTACGGCCGCTCATGACACGCGCGTGCCTGAAAATGCGCGTCTCGATCCGTATCTGAACCCTCATCTCAAGAGTGCGTTGCGCAGCGCGCTCGTCTCGGGCGTGCCGTCCGGCGCCGTGCAAACCGCGTTAGATTACGCGCGTCAGGGTTATACGTCGCTCAACGTCGAGCAGTACGACACGAATTGGGATTCCGACGCGTACGGAACCGTAGCGGGACAGAATTCGAACAATTCCGTCCGTTTGTCGAACGGCTTCTTCGAAGCGCTCGACAAGGACGCCGATTGGAATCTGGTCGCGCGCACGACCGGCAAAACGGTCAAGACCATTAAGGCACGCGATTTATGGGATCAAATCGGCCTGGCCGCGTGGCAGTGCGCCGATCCGGGCTTGCAATACGACGACACGATCCAAGAGTGGCACACCTGCTCGAACGACGATCGCATCAACGCGACAAATCCGTGCGTAACTGCGGAGACGCTGGTTTCCACCGCCGATGGCCCGCAGCGGATCGGCGACTTGGTTGGAAAGGCGGCCTTCATCATTGGTTCCGATGGCAAGCCGCATTTTGTCAATAAGATTTTCCCAACTGGCGAAAAAGAAGCTTATACCCTTCGCACGCGCAGCGGATATTCACTTGAATTAACCGGCGATCATAAAGTCTTTACGGCAAACCGTGGCGACGTAGCCGCACAAGACTTGAAGGAAACCGACGAAATCGTCCTGTGCGGATCCGGATTTGGCTCACAATCGATCGATGAAGGCGTCGCGTTCGCAATAGGTGTTGCCGTCGGCGATGGATGTGTCGCGCACGCGCCCAACGGCGTCGAAAGCTTGATCCTCACGATGAGCGAGACCGAGGCGCCGATTCTCGAAGAGGTTGCCGCATCGCTCAACGCCGAGAAGGTCCGCACGTTCGCCGGCGATTATCGTGCAACGCGCACGACCACCGTTACGAAGCCCAGCAAAGGCGGCAGCCGCATATCGACGAGCCATCGTGCTCTTCTGAATACGTTTAAAAACTACGCCGAACTTGGCAAAGGGAGCGCGGAGAAGGCCTTCAAGGATGCCATTTATGCACTCGATCGCAAGAGCATCGCTGCACTACTAAGCGGCTTATTTACGGCCGACGGCACCGTCGCGAATTACGGTGAAAAATCGCAATACGTCTCGCTTGGTTCCACTTCACTGCGCTTACTTGAACAGGTCCAGCACCTGCTGCTCTCGTTCGGGATCAAGTCGAAACTGTATGAGAACCGCCGCGGCGGCAAACTCGTATCATCTTGTCCGGATGGTAAAGGCGGCCTGAGCGAGTATGCGGTTCAGGAGATTCACGATCTGCGCATCTCGCGCAGCTCGCGCCTCGGGTTTGAGCAATTGATCGGATTCCACCCGCTTTCCGCCAAGCACGCGTCGCTGCGTTCTTTGAACGCGCAGGTCGGCTCATACAAGGACCGGCTGACTGACGCGTTCCGCTCGCTGACGCCGATCGGCATCCGTCCGGTCTTCGATCTGACGGAGTACGACACGCATCATTTCGTAGCGAACGGCATGGTCGTTCACAACTGCTCCGAATATGTCTTCATCGACGATACCGCGTGCAATCTTGCGAGTTTGAATCTCGTCAAGTTTCTTGACGAGGACGACACGTTTAACGAGAAGCAGTTCGCGGAAGCGTCGCGCATCTGGACGACAACGCTCGAGATCTCCGTTGCGATGGGCCAAATGCCGTCGAAAGAGATCGCGGCGAAGAACCATGGATACCGCACGCTCGGCTTAGGTTACGCCAATCTCGGCACGCTGCTAATGCGCCTTGGCCTGCCGTACGACTCCGAAGAAGCCTTCGGATGGTGCGCGGCGATCTCGGCGCTCATGACCGGCACTGCATACCGCACATCGGCCGAGATGGCTCAGCAACTCGGGCCGTTTGCGCGCTTCGAAGCGAACGCCGAGCCGATGCTGCGCGTCATCCGCAATCACCGCCGTGCCGCGTACGATGCGTCGAAAGACGAGTACGAAGGTCTAACCGTAAAGCCGGTTACGCATCCGCCGACGCTCTTCACGCAGAACGTGTGGTCGCTGGCGCGTCAAATGTGGGACGAAGCGCTCACCATCGGTGAAGTCGCCGGCTTCCGTAACGCCCAGACAGTCGTGATTGCGCCGACCGGCACCATCGGTCTGGTGATGGACTGCGACACGACCGGCATCGAGCCCGACTTCGCGCTCGTCAAGTTCAAGAAACTCGCGGGCGGCGGCTACTTCAAGATCGTCAACCAGTCGGTCGAGCACGCACTGCGCCATCTGGGCTATAGCGAAGAGCAGATTCGCGATATCGAAACGTTTGCGAAGGGTACCGGCACGCTCGCGGGCGCGCCGCACGTCAACCGCGCGACGCTTCGCGCGAAAGGCTTCGACGACGAAACGTTGGACCGCATCGACGCCTCGCTGCCGAGCGCGTTCGAATTGCAATTTGCGTTCAACAAGTACACGCTCACCGAGGAATTCTGCAAAGAGAAACTCGGCTTCACCGACGAGCAGCTCTCGGATTGGAGTTTCTCGATTCTGCGCGACGGCCTGGGCTTCACGCAGCAGCAGATCGAAGAAGCATCGGACGTGATTTGCGGCCGCATGACGCTGGAAGGCTCACCGCACCTCAAAGACGAGCATCTGCCGGTCTTTGACTGCGCGAACCCTTGCGGCAAGCACGGTTCGCGTTACATCCGTCCGATCGCGCACATCGAAATGATGGCGGCGGCACAACCGTTCGTCAGCGGCGCAATTTCGAAGACGATCAATCTGCCGCAACAGGCGACGATCGCGGAAGTTAAAGAGGCGTACCGCTATTCGTGGGAGCGCATGATCAAGGCGGTCGCGCTCTACCGCGACGGTTCGAAGCTTTCGCAGCCGCTGGCCGCAAGCTACGATTTGGGCGGGGATATACCGCAAGAAGAGGCGTTGCAGCCGGCGCCGTTCCAAACGCCGCTGCAGGTTGCGGAACGCATCGTTTACCGCTATATCGCCAAGCGCCGCCGGTTGCCGGAGCGCCGGAGCGGCTACACGCAAAAGGCAATTGTCGGCGGACACAAAGTCTACTTGCGCACGGGCGAATACGATGGCGGCCAACTCGGCGAGATCTTCATCGACATGCACAAGGAAGGCGCCGCGTTCCGCTCGTTGATGAACAACTTCGCGATCGCGGTCTCGCTGGGCTTACAGCACGGCGTTCCGCTCGAGGAGTTCGTCGAAGCGTTCACGTTCACGCGTTTCGAGCCGAATGGTCCGGTCGTCGGTCACGATCACATCAAGATGGCGACCTCAATCCTCGACTACATCTTCCGCGAACTGGCCGTCAGCTATCTCGGACGCTACGAGCTCGCGCACGTACAGCCGAGCATGGAGATGGATGCGATGGGACCGGCCGAGGAAGAGTTCGTTACGGAGGAGCAAGGCGAGGTGCGTTACGTGCCTACGGCAGTCATCGAAAAACTGCATCCTACCAGCACGCATCTGCATCCCGGCCAGAAACCGGCCTCGAATGACACGCCGCACGTGATCGCGGAAGAACGCCGCCACGACCGCCGCGAACCATCGCCGGTCTCTTCTTCCACCGGCACGGCAACGGTGCCGCGCAACGAGCAAGTCACCGCGGCTCGCGCGAAAGGCTACACCGGCAACGCGTGCGGCGAGTGCGGTCAACTAACGATGGTCCGCAACGGCTCGTGCGAGAAGTGCGACAGCTGCGGAGCGACGAGCGGATGTTCGTAGAATCGTAGAATCGTAGCCTTCGACCCCATGCACGATAGAAGCCGGCGATCATCGCCGGCTTCTTCGCTACTATGGTTCCCGGCGCGGCTTGGGCGCGCTTGAATCTACGCCGCGCGCGAGTACGGTCTGACCGGAAGCGTTACCGTCACGTGGCTGCCCAGCCCGGGAATGCGCTCGACCTCGACGTGCCGCGCGAGCTGCGACACCAGATATAATCCGCGTCCGTCTTCGGACCACACGTCCGCCGGCAGCGACGGCTGGTACAGAAAACCATGCCCCTTGTCGACGACATGCAGTATCAGATCTCGGCCGCGCAACTCGAAGGAAACGCTCAAGGGGCCGGGAGCGTGGCGAACCGCGTTCCCAATGAGTTCGGCGAAGATGACGCCGCAATACGCCATACTCTCTTGATCCAAATTGGCGACGGCGCTCAGTTTTCCAAAAAATTGGTCACGCATCGAGTACGCCGCTCGCGCGTCTTCCGCCTCGAACTGCCAGCGCGTCTCCGGTGCCCCAAAGTTCACGACGAGAATGGCGATGTCGTCCCGCGGTGCTTGCTCGGCAATCGCGCGCTCGATAAATTCGGCCGGGTTGACGACGTGCAGAACTGCTTCCGAGGCTAGAACGCGGTCGAGCATTTCTTCGCCTTCGAGAACATCGCGCGAAACCTCGATGATGCCGTCGGTATAGAGAACGAGCATACTGTTTTCCGGACACAGGACCGTATGCGATTCCAGCTGCACGTCACGAAAAGCGCCGAGCGGCGGAGATGGCGATTGCAAGCGCACGCATTGCTTGCCGGGCAGCCGCAAGAGTGGCGGTGCATGCCCCGCGGAGACATACTGCATCGTACGGGTCTCCGGCTTGAGCACGCCGATAAAAGCGCTCGCAAGACGGCCGCCAACCTCTTGCAGCAGCGTTCTGTTGCAGGCGTGAGCGATCTCGGCCGGATCGGCTGAATAGAGCGCGGCAACGCGAACGGTTTGGCGCATGAGCACCATCAGACGGGCGGCTTCAACGCCTTTCCCCGTAACATCACCTATGGTGACGATAATGTTTCCGCGATCGTCTTCGAACGCGTCGTACCAGTCGCCGCCGATGAGGGCTTCGTTGGATCCGGGACGGTAGTGCGCGCGAATTTCGAGCCCCTGGCGCGAAGGGAAACGGCTGGTTAAAAACGCGCGCTGAAGCGTCTCGGCGACGTATTGCTCGCGGTGATACTGCTTGGCATTTGCGACTGCAAGACCGGCCCGCCGCCCGAGCTCCAGTGCGAAACTCAGATCTGTTCGATCGAACTCCACGGCCGTAGCACCGGTTCGCACGAACGTTAGCGCGCCGAAAATATGCTCTTGGGCCATCACGGGGACAACGATCTTCGAACGGTAATCGAAGCGCCGCATATAGCTTTCGTGCTGCCGTGATGCTGCATGTCCACGGATGACCTGTTCGTCAATGTGCGGAAGAAAAAATGGCTCGCCCGTGCGCGTCACTTGCACCACAGGGTGCAATCCGAATTCCTCGACGTAAAGAATGTCGGAAA
Source organism: Vulcanimicrobiia bacterium (assembly GCA_025934645.1). Lineage (GTDB taxonomy): Bacteria > Vulcanimicrobiota > Vulcanimicrobiia > Vulcanimicrobiales > Vulcanimicrobiaceae > JAICWY01. Next base: position 30,615 of record JAICWY010000009.1, on the reverse strand, counting down.
CGCTGGCTAGGGCCTGTTCTTTATTCCGGTCCCGATGGGCCGACGCGGTCACAAACAGACGCTCGGAGCGTTCGTCGATCAAATCGAACAAGCAAAGGTCGGCGAACGCATCCACCGCAAGACGGGCAACGTTGTTAAGCGTCGCGGTCACATCGAGCGATTGGTGGAATATTTCGCCGGCCCTCACGAGCAAATCGAGCCGCTTTTGGTCGCGGTTCGCCGGCATCATGTGCAAAAGCGCCTCCCTTCCGCCCCCTATGCCCACATTGACCGGGCTTCATGCATTATCGCAGTTTCTCTACCGGATCGGCCCCGAAGCATTGACCAAAGTTAGACAAGCGGGCCCCGTTAGTCCATTGGTACAGGCGAACGTGACCGCCTTACCCATTTATGCGAGTAGGCGGCAGGCGTACGATCGCGATAACCGATCCCGGAGAGGTCACACCATGCCTGTCCTTCGCGCCTTTTCCGTACTGGCTTCGATCGCAGTGTTGTCCGGCTGCGCAGCGCGTTCTGACGCCGATAACGCGCCGCCGCTGAAACCGCAGCGTGTATTATGGGCGACGTATCAGTACTCGCCCGATCGCAATGCGGTCCTCACGCAGTACTCGATTCCGAAGGACTGGTCGTACGACGCGAAAGGCAACATCAACGGCGGACTCGCGCTCGCCGGCAACACGCTGCTGTTTATGACCTTCTCGCATCAGCTCGTGGCGCTCAACGTGCAGAACGGAAATGTCCTGTGGCATGCGCCCGTCATGAACATCGCGATGTCGACGCCGATCGTCGCGGGCAATACGGTGTACGTCGGCACCGGACGCAACGGTTTGCTCAAACGTGACTTCGTGCAACGCATCCGCTATCGCGGAAAGGATGTGTGGGGCGTTCCCGGCGGTGACGAGATCGCCGCTTTCGACTTGCGGACCGGCGCGCGGCGCTGGACGTTCCAAACGACCGGTGAGGATATGCCATCGGCACTCTACGATCGCGGACGGCTTATCTTTGCAAACGGCGATCGTCATGCCTACGCCCTTCGCGCGGATACCGGAAAGCCGCTCTGGATCACGGACATCGGCGGCGTCGCAACGATGGCGAACGCCGTAATGGCGGGCAACGCCGTGGTATTCGCTACGTGTTCCGTGGGCCACGGCACCTACACGGTCGCGCTGGATCCTGCCACCGGAAAAATGCTTTGGCGCGCGCCATACGGCCATTGCGATGCGAGCCCTACATATGCTTCGGGCAAAGTGTTCGTCAACTCCGCACAACCCGGCAACATGGCCCTGGAAAAGAAAACCGTCGTGACGGCGCTTGATGCGCGCACCGGCAAACCCGTATGGGTGTACCGCGGCAAAGCGCAGGGGCTGTGGAGCATCGTGGGCTCCGACGAGGTAGCCGTCGCGGGCATGCACTCGGGTAATCTCTATTATCAGCCTGCACCGCTGCTGGACGAAATCATCGCGTTCGATGACGCGACAGGAAAGATCCGCTGGCAGTTCCACACGGCCGGCCCCGTAAAGATGAGTCCTGTGGTGCGGAACGGAGCATTATACGTCGGCGATGTTGCGGGCATGCTGTATACACTCAACGCGAACAGCGGCGCGCTGATGGAGATCCGCGAGTTCAAACGGCCGTTCACTACGAGCCCACCCATCATCGCCGGCAACAAGCTGATTATTGCGAACGGCACGTCGGTGGACGCGCTGCCGCTCTCGGGACGTCCCAAAATCGCGGAGCGCGTGGGGTGGGGCATCATTACCGACAAGCAAGCCGGCTCGGAGGACGAGTAAGCAGCTTCACGTTCGCCTATACACTGCCGATACACTGAACATTCAATGACGAAGGTTCAGCCTCGCGAGCGCCGGCGCCTCAGTGAGTTGGCGTCCTACTCCATCCTCGACACCGCCCCGGAAGAACTGTACGAACAGATTGTACGTCTCGCCGCGCGCGTCACCAACTGCCCGGTGGCGGTGATTTCATTCATGGATCGCGACCGTCAGTGGATCAAAGCGGCCGTCAATCTGCCGTACCGCGAAACGACGCGCGAGGTCTCCTTCTGCCGGTACGTGATCGCGGATCCGAACCGCACGATGATCGTGCCGGATACGCATCTGGACGATCGCTTTCAGGCGCATCCGTTGGTCACCGGCGAACCGCACGTACGCGCGTATGCGGCGATTCCGCTCCGCACGCCGGCGGGTCTGGCGATTGGCTCGTTATGTGTGGTCGACACGCAGGCGCGGCCGTTCACGCCGGACGACCTGGAACCGCTCGAAATGCTGGCGCAGCAACTCTGTGCGCATTTGGAGGCCCGCCGCACCGCAGCGCGTCTGCAGCGCGACGCCGACACACGTAAACCGGCACCCGCGCCTCGCCGAGATATCGACACGTCGACCGGGCTGCCGTCGCGCAAACTCTTCCTGGAACGCCTGGAACGCACCGTTCGCGTAACGGGCGCGATGCCCGCGTGTGCGCTTCTCGCAATCGAAGTAGACCGGACGCGATACTTGCGCGACGGCGCCGGACCGGCGGAATGGGAGCGGCTTATCGCCTCGCTCGCGCCGCGTTTGCGGGGGTGCCTTCGCGACCAAGACACGCTTACGCGCCTCTTCGACGACACGTTTTTCGCGGTCATCAACGACATCGAGCGCGCGCCGGGCGTTGCGGGCGAGATTTCCCGCGCGCTGGACGTACCGTTGAGCGTGGGCGCGGTTGCGCTCGACGGAAAGCACAAAAACGCCGACGACGCCATTCAGCAAGCCAATGTGGCGTTGCGCGTTGCCCAAGAGCACGGCGCGGGCCACGTCATCTTCTTCGATCCGCAGCGTCACGGCGCGCTTCGCGATCGTTATGTTTTGTATCGCGAACTTCGCGCAGCGATGCCTTTGCGCTCCGTTCCGCTGGTCTATCAACCCATCGTGCACTTGCGCACGAACGAAGTGCACTCCGAAGAAGCGCTGCTGCGCTGGATTCGTCCAAATGGAAATGCGGTTTCGCCTGAAACGCTGGTCGCAGCCGCAGAAGGCGCCGACCTAATGCCGCAGCTCGGCGAGGCGATCTTGCGTTCGGCCTGCAGACGGCACAAATCGCTGCAATCCACGCGGCGGCTGAGCGTCAACATTTCGCCGCGCCAATTCGGCGTAGCGGGATTCGAGCACACGGTCTTCAACATTCTGGACGCCGAAGGGCTTTCGCCGCGCGCGCTAACGTTGGAGATCACCGAAACGACGATGATGAATTCCGATGCCGCCGTCATAGGCAGCTTGAACGCGCTGCGCGCCGCGGGCGTGCGGATCGAGATCGACGATTTTGGCGCCGGATTCTCGTCCCTTGGCCGCCTAAGTCATTTCCCGTTCGACGCGCTCAAGATCGACCGTTCGTTCATCTCGGGCGACGCACCGCTCGCGCGGCGATGCGCCATCATCGAAGCGACGGTTGCACTCGCGCACCGGCTTGGGCTGGAAGTGATCGCCGAAGGCATCGAAACCGAAGAGCATCTGCGCATGGCAGCCGGCCTCGGCTGCGATCTGGGACAAGGCTACTACTTCGGCCGGCCGGCCTAATTTGCGCGCGCGATCTCCCCGAAGTTGCCCGAGCGGTAATCTTCGAAGGCTCGTTCCAATTCGTTCATAGTGTTCATGACGAACGGTCCGTAGCGCGCGACCGGTTCGCCCAACGGTAGTCCGGCCAGCAAAAGCACTTCAAGACCACCCGCGTCGTCCGCGCGAAGCGTTACGGCATCGGCCGAATTTTGTAAGATTGCGGCGTTGTGCTCCGTGAGCGCCGTTTCTTCGAATGAACCGGCGCCGGATATGGCGTGCGCGATGACATTGGAACCGGCCGCTACGGGAACCGTCGCTTCCGCGCCGGGCCCCAATTTCACATGCAGCATGGTTGCGGGCACCGTTGTTTCGATCGGCGATTTGCGTCCGTACGCCTCACCTGCGATCACGCGGATCCAGCGCCCGTCATCTTCCACTAGCGGCAGATCGCCGCCGTTGTACTCTTGATAGCGCGGTTGCGACATCTTTTTCTCGCGTGGCAAATTGATCCAGATTTGAAATCCATGCATGCGTCCGCCGCGATCCAGCATTTCTTGCGACGGCATCTCCGAATGAATAACGCCCGCACCGGCGGTCATCCATTGCACGTCGCCGCTACGAATGCTGCCGCGATGCCCGTGCGAATCCTCGTGTTCCATCTGCCCGTCGATGATGTACGTAACGGTCTCGAAACCGCGATGCGGATGATCGGGCGCGCCTATCGCTTTGCCGGGCGCGTATTCTACCGGCCCCATCTCGTCGATCAGCAGAAACGGATCGACATACGAGATCCCGTGCGCGGGAAACGGCCGGCGCACGACAAAGCCGCCGCCTTCAACGACTTGGGGCGCGGGAACAACACTGATTTTTTGCTTACTATTCATAAGTTCTCAACCAATACAACCGTTCAAACCCCATTTCGGGTTTCGGCGTTTTAACTATTTTCTTAGTTGACTTTCGTCATGAGGCGGTCTAGACTACTAATAAATTAGTTATCTCGCAAAGGACCCGTCATGAAAAGCAAACCGGAACGGCCCGCCCGGCCGACAGTAGCCCAACCCGAAGCCCGTCCGACGATCTTTCTTGGTTGGGGCCCGCGCTTCGGCCTCTGAGCGTCACTTTCGCGGCTTTGCGCGCTCGTACTGAACCGGCCACGGCACATCGGCGCCGAGTTTATGGGCCGCATCCAGCGGCCAGTACGGCGAACGCAGCAGCTCGCGAGCGAACAACACCAGATCGGCATCGCCGCGCTCCACAATGCCTTCCGCCTGGGCAGCCGTGGTAATAAGACCCACTGCGCCCGTCGCAATCTGCGCTTCCGCGCGAACGCGCCGCGCGAACGGCACCTGATATTCGGGTCCGATCTCGATCTTCGCGTCGGGCACGATGCCGCCCGACGAGCAATCGACGAGATCGACGCCCAGCGTTTTGAGTTCGCGGGCGAGCTCGATCGAATCGTCTACCGTCCATCCGCCTTCCATCCAATCCGAGGCGGAGATGCGTACGGCGAGCGGCATGGCTTCGGGAACGACCTCCCGCACGGCGCTCACGACTTCGCGCAGGGCGCGCGTACGGTTCTCGAAGCTGCCGCCGTACGCATCGGTGCGGCGGTTTGTAAGCGGCGATAGGAATTCATGCAGCAGATACCCGTGCGCGGCATGGATTTCCAACATGCGAAAACCCGCCGCAACCGCGCGTTCCGACGCACGCGCGAACGCGCGAACGACGCCCGCAATTTCTTGCGCGCTCATCGCGTGCGGAACCATCCAGCCTTCACGGAACGGCTTTGCCGACGGTGCGAGCACCGGAAGCCATCCGCCCTGCCCGGGAGGTACGGGGCCGCCGCCATCCCAAGGCGCGGCGGTGCTTGCTTTGAATCCCGCATGCGCGAGCTGCATGCCGGCACTTGCACCTTGCTGATGCAAAAACGCGACGATCTCCGCGAGCTTTTCCACGTGCGCGTCGTCGTAGATCCCCAGATCAGATGGCGAAATGCGGCCTTCCGCCGAAACCGCCGCCGCTTCCGTGAAGATCAACCCCGCGCCGCCGACGGCGCGGCTTCCCAGATGCACCAAATGCCACTGGTTCGCAAAGCCGTCCACGCTGGAATACTGACACATGGGAGAGACCGCGATGCGATTACGCAAGGTGACGCCGCGAAAGCTTACGGGTTCAAAAAGACGCATGCGCGCCTCATTCCCGGAAAGGGCGCATCATCCGCCGGGCGCCGTGCGGCGTTCTTACTATATGAGATTCAAAAGCATCGTATGCACGCTCGCGCTGCTGCTCGCGGCCGGCGGCGTCGCCTCCGCCGCATCACAGCAACATGTCGTGCTCGCAGGCGGCTGCTTCTGGGGCATGCAGGCAGTCTTCGAACAATTGCGAGGCGTTGACAAAGTCGTAGCGGGCTACGCGGGCGGCAGCAAGGAGACGGCGCATTACGAGATCGTCAGCGGAGGCGGCACCGGACATGCCGAGTCCGTAGACATTTCGTACGATCCTTCAAAAATTTCGTTCGGCGATCTGCTCGCCGTATATTTCAAAGTCGCGCACGATCCGACAGAGTTAAACCGCCAAGGTCCCGACACCGGCACGCAGTACCGATCCGAGATTTTCTACACGACGGCGCAGCAGCGGGTTGCCGCGCGGCGGTACATCGCCATGCTAACGGGAAAGCACGCGTATTCCCGGCCGATCGTAACGCAAATCGCGCAGCTTAGCGGTTTTTATCCGGCCGAAGACTACCATCAAGACTTCGTCGCGCACAATCCATACAATCCGTACGTGCTTATCAACGACAAGCCGAAATTGCGCGATCTGCGCGCGGATTTTCCCTCGCTCCTGAAATAGGCGCGGTTTACTGGATCTGGACGCGCTGGGGATCGGCGCGGCCCACGATCTCACCGCGCTCGGTTTGAAGCACGACGTACGCGATATCCGGACCGGCGGGACACATCTTCTTCGCCCACGTGCTGCGCGCGACGGTGAGCACTTCCTGTTTCTGCGAATTGGGCAGCGCGCGCCACGCGACTTCATCCATGGTGAGCAGCAGCTCTTTGTGCTCGCTGTTCATAGCGCCGACGCGCACCGAACGCACTAGGCCGTTCTCGCCGTAGCTGATCTCCAAGCCTTCCACGCTGCCCGCATTGGGGCGTGAAATGCTCACCGCGCCGGTCGTGGCGGGCACCGGCGTTACGGCGGGTTTGACGGCCGGTTCGACGGGCGCCGGTACGAGCGCGCGGGGGCGCGATTTGCGCGAACCGGCGTAGAATGCCGCGAGCAGGGCCAGAGCGAGGACGGCCCAGATCCAAGGCTGCATGCGACTACGGTAACGCGATCAGGCGGGCGCGGGCGAGTCCCGTGTCGTCCCTTCGGTTGAGGCGTGAGACCCAGCCGAGCGGTCGTATCCCGCAAGGGTCTCAGCCAAGAATGCGGCTTGAAAGGCGACAATGTCGGCGACATCCAGGAATGCGGGATGGCGCCGCTGGGCCTGCAACGCGTACGATGCACCGTTGCATGCCAAGATGCGCAGACGGGTCAACGTCTCGAGCGCTTCCCGCGTCACTGCGTCCGGCCGCTTCCGCAACTCCGGGTCGACGAAAAGTTCTCGCGGCAGATCGGCCAGACGTTGGCGCACTGCGGCCGCCGCATCGTCTGCCGTGAACTGCTCGTTCCCCGCTGTAAACCACGCTGCAAGCAAAGCGCTTACGGTAACCGGCCGCGCCGCCTGCAATTCGGGGATAGCCCTCGCTTTATCGTGCAGTTTGGTAATGCGGTATAACTGCGAGAGCCGCCGTCCCCGGAATGGATCGTAACTGATTGCAACAAGATAGACGTCTGTTGCCGCGGGGACGAGCCGGTCCCAGATGCCGCGGAAGCGCAGCATGGCGCCGGTCGTGGTGTACTCACCCTCCGGCGTCACGATGAACGTAGCACCCCGGCGCACATCGGATTCGATCCGTCCGAGATCGCGCTCGACGCTCTCACGCATCTCGTCAAAGGCCTCTTTCCGGTAGGCCACCTGAAGATCGGAGAGTTTGACGTAGGTCTCACGCGCAAAGCGGAAGCGGCCGGCGGTAAAGAGATCGGCTGTCGTCAACGCTTCCAAACCGTACTTCTCCACGATCGCCGGTTTGAAGATTTCGCGCAGCGCCAGTACGCCGTGACGGCGCTGCGTGCTCCAAGCCCAGCGCGCGATCGAACGCGACTGCAGTTCGTTCTCGAGCGGCAGCATTCCAAGCGCTTCGAACATCCAACCCAAATTCACGTTGTGAAAAACGCGCCACAGCCACGGAATTCGCATCGCCATAAAACCCGGTTCGTACATGAGTTTCGCAGAAGCCGCAAGCACCGGTTCACGCCACGCGCCATGGAACGTGAGCGCGCTGATCGGATCCATCAGATCGAGATCGATCTGGTGGTTGGCGATGATGAGCGCGCTTGGGCGGACGCGCGGAATGCGGCCCCAAGAACGAACGCGGTACGCGGTGCGTACGTAGACGCGAACGGCAACCGCAGCCGCGAGACGCAAGGGGACGCCCCACCACGGGATGAACGGCCGCATGCCGACACCCAGAACCGTCACCGAACCCAATGCAAAGCTCGCGGCCGCCGCAAAAAACAGCACGCGATAACCGCCCAGCGTTCCGCCGTACGCGTTCAGAATCAGTCCGCCTGCCAGCGGCGCAATGACCGCGGGGAAGTTCTGCGCGATGCCCCAGATGCCCAGATCGCGGGCGACGTCACGCAATTTCGGAACGGAATCGATTGCGAGCGCCCAGCCGGTGGACATGATGCCGCCGAACCCGATGCCGAAAAGCACGCCGAACCCGTACATCCAATGCGCTTCGGGCAACATAGCGAAACCCGCCGCGGCAAGCACCATGGGAATGCCGCAAACCGCCACGACGATCTTGCGAGGAACGCGATCCGAGAGCCACCCCAGATAGATGCCGGACGCGATCGCCCCGAAAAGCGAGGCAAAAGCAACGAGGCCCGTCGCGCCCGACGGATTACTGACGTGCAGAATGTCGCGGAAGAAATACAGCACGTACGTCATCAGCAGCGCCAGGCCGAACGCCAAAAATCCACGCGCGACGAAAACGACGGTGAAATCGTTCCAATCGCTGATGTGCGCGTGCTCTTGCGGCTGATCGGGCAGCGCGCGTTCGGCGATGCCGAAAAGCGTGAGCGCGCCGAGCGCGATCGCGATGCCGATGCCGATGAACGTGCTCGAGGGAATCGTTCCGGCGGCTACGCCGATGCCCAGCACCGTGCCGGCGACCATCGCGACGCTGCGAACGCCCGAAACCATGCCCCAAGCGCGTTGCGGTACGATATCCGGAATCAACGCCTGATAGCCTGCCAAACTAATATTCGCACCCATCGTCGCCAGCAGCAAGAACGTCATGAACATGCCCAGGCTGTGCACTTGCGCCAACATAATCAGGCACGCTGCGTCGATTGCGGCGCCTATCAAAATCGGCCAGCGGCGCGGCACGCCCCGGCGCCGCAGCGTATCCGAGATCGCGCCGGCCACCGGCGGCACGATCATCGAGACGAATGAGACGAGCGCGGCGACAACGGCGAACACGCGCACGTGATCGCCCGGCACGATCTGCAGCAGCGCCGCAGGCACGGCGATCGTAATGAGCGCCGTGTCTTGAAAATGCAGCGGAATCCAAAAAGCGTTGAGCAGTACGGATTTCCAGAATCCGTACTTGTCCTGCGGATCTCGTTCCACTAACGCGCGCCTTGCATCCCTTTGAACGCCGCCTCTATCGCGCTCACTTCGCCGTCGATGCGTGCGCCCTGCTGCATGAACTGCGCGATCAGCTCGCGCTGCGGCACGGTAGGCGGCCCGTCGTAGGCATCGATGATGCTCCGGAGATACGCTACCTGTTCCGTCAGCTTCGCCGGACGCCGGTACCCGCTCGGCTCGGGATTACGCAAGTCGTCGAGCGCCGCATCGATACGCGACATGAGCTGCACAGCCGCGGGCGCCGAGCTCGCCGCGAGCGTTTTTCGCGTTTTTGTCAGGGCCGCGACGTCGAATTCCGCCCTCGCCTGCACGCGTGCAAGCGTCATCAGCGCCTCGTACTGCGCTTGGAGTTGCGCGGCGGTCGCGTCGTTGTGCGGATCCAGCAGCACTTGCACCGGCGCTCGCAGCGTTTGCCCCGCCGCCTGAACTTCCACGGTGTACGTTCCGGGCAGCACTTGCGGCCCCGCGATCGTCATGGGATAGAAAATATAGTACGCGCGCGGATCTTGCGAAGGCGCCGGCTGCAGCTGGGTGCGCAGGTCCCACGCGAAGCGGTTGAGCCCCGCATGCACTTCCGTATCGAAAGCGTCGATCTGCGCGCCGCTCGCATCGAGCACACGCACGTGCACCGCGGGCTTCGCGCCTCTGCCCGCGGGTGCGGGCGCTTGCGCCAAATACAAGCTCAGCAGCGCGCCGTACGGCTTATTCCCCGAAACGAAAGCGCCGCGCCCATGCTCGCGATACGTCGCGTCGCTATAGCGCACTGCCGGCATCGGCGGGAATAGATAGGCCGCGGATGATGTATGCGTCCACTGCTGCAGCGGAGTGAGATCGTCCAAAATGTAGAACCCGCGCCCATGGGTGCCGACGATCAAATCGTTATCGCGCGGATGAACCTGCAGATCGTAAACCGGAACGTGCGGCATGCCCAGCCGCAGATCGCTCCAGCTCGTGCCGCCGTCGAATGACGCCGAGAGGCCGCGCTCCGTTCCCGCATATAAGACGTTGGAATTGCGCGGGTCCTCGCGCAGCACGTGCACGTAACCATTCAAGCCTGCGCCAATCGAGCGCCACGTGCGTCCATAGTCGCGCGTGACGTACGCGTACGCGGCGTAATCGTTCCATTGATGGCGGTCGAATGCGGCGTACGCGACGCCGGCCTGCGCCGGTGACGGCGAAATCGAGGTTACGCGCGCCGGGAGCGGCAGGCCCGCAATGTTGCGGATAACGTCTTGCCACCTGCGGCCGCCGTCACGCGTGAGTTCCAAATGACCGTTGTCCGTGCCATACCAGACGGCTTGCGGCCCCGAGGCATCCTCGCCGATGGAATAGATCGTGCAGTACGATTCCGCGTTTGTATTGTCGTTCGTGATGGGCCCGCCGCTCGGCCCCAGTTGCGCCGGATCGCAGTGCGTTAAATCCGGGCTGAACTCCGTCCACGAATCGCCGCGGTCGGTGGACCGGAACAGCACGTTGCCGCCGAAGTATATCGTATCCGCATCGTATTTCGAAACGAGAAGCGGCGCGCTCCAGTTGAAGCGGTATTTGTACGTCGACGCGCCGGTGCCGAACCCGATGATCGGCTGCGGCGAAATATACCGCCGCTCGTTGCGGCGCAGATCGAGCCGCACCAAATCGCCGAAATGGGTGTCTTCGTAAACGATCGACGGATCGCGGGGATCGGCCATCGCATATTGGCCGTCGCCCCAATCCGAGATGTTCAGCCAATCGCCGTCGCTCGGCCCGTCGATCCGGCTGAAAAGCTCGCTCGGCCCTCTCCACACTTCGTGATCTTGCATGCCGCCCATGACGTGATACGGACGATCCATGTCGAATCCGACGCGGTAGACTTGGTCGAACGGTACGACGTCGTCGTACGTCCACGTCTTACCGCCGTTGACCGTATAGTGAAAACCCATGTCGCTGCCGTTGAACATGCGGTTGGAATTTCGCGGATCGATCCACAGATCGTGGTTGTCGCCGCCGCCTCCCGCATAATGGAATTTGTTGCCGCCGTCGGTAGAAACCAGCACCGCTCCGGCCACCGCGTAGACTTTGTTCGCGTTATGCGGGTCGCACCGGATCTGCGAGAAATAGAACGGACGGAAGTTGATCTCTTGGCTTGCGTTTCGTAGTTGCCAATGCGCGCCGCCGTCGGCCGTGCGATACAGCATGCCGTTTTTCACCGGAACGAAGGCGTACACCACATCGGGATTGCTCGCGCAGATGCTTAACCCGACGCGGTTGATCGGGCCTTGCGGCAGACCGTTGTGCAAGGCGGGGTCTGTCAACCGCTTCCACGTTTTCCCCGAGTCCGTAGATTTGTACAATCCGCTTCCGGGACCGCCGCTGCGCAGCGTCCAGGGCTGACGGAGAAAATCGAACGTGCCCGCGTACACGACGTTCGGACGCTTGGGATCGAACGCCGCGTCGCTACCGCCCGTGGTGGCGTTCACGAACAGCACGCGCGTCCAATGCGCGCCGCCGTCGGCGCTGCGGTAGATGCCGCGCTGCTCGCTGCCGGCGAATTCATGCCCGAGCACCGCGGCGATCAGTACGCGCCCGTCCGCCGGATCGACGGCAATCTTCGCGATGCTGCCGCTTTCTTTGAGCCCGAGATTGCGCCAGTGAACGCCCGCATCGAACGACGCCCACAAGCCGTCGCCGTAATCGGCCGTATTGCGCGGAAACGCCTCGCCGGTTCCGATGTAGATGCGCTTTGGATCGCGCGGGTCGATGGCGATCGCGCCAATAGCGCTGCTCGTGCCTTGCGTAAAAACGTCGGTAAAGGTCAACCCGCCGTCCGACGATTTCCATAATCCGCCCGACGAGTGGCCAAGATAGATCGTGCGCGCGTCGCCGGGAATGCCGGCGACCACGTCCAACCGGCCGCCCATAACGGCCGGGCCGATCCAACGGTATTTCAGATCGCCGAAATCAGGTGCCGCATTTGCGGGCGCGGCGAGTGCGATGCAAACAACGATAGCGAACAGCAAGCGTCTCACGCGGCTTGCAATCCGTGCTGAAAGGCAGGCTTACCTTTATTGGTTCGCAGCTTCCGGCGGAATCTCGATCCAGCGTTCGGCCCACCGCGCGATCTCATCGAGCGCGGGCCCGAGTTCGATGCCGGACGTTGTTAACTCGTAGATAACGCGCACCGGAGATTCGGCGCGCACTTCGCGGCGCACAATGTCCGCATTTTCCAACTCACGCAGACGTTCCGTCAGCAGGCGATCGGAAATGCCCGGAATCGCCGTCAGCAGTTCGTTGAAACGGTGGGGACCGTGCATCAGGGTGCGAACGATCGCGCCCGTCCAGCGCCTGCCGATCAGCTCGACGGCCCGGTGATAACGCGGGCAGAGCTCGCTCCGCGCATGACTATCCATGACTCTAGGCTACCATAAGTAAGTACTGTCGGCAAGTTTTTCCCGCTCGCAGGGTGTACCGTAGCGCCATGCCTGCACGCGCCCCCGAGATGATCGCCGCCTCCAATTTCGATGAGATCGCGGCCCAGCCGCCCGACTTCGCGCGCCTTCAGGCGCAGTACGACACGATCGCGGACCGGCTGGAAAGCGCTCAAACCGCGGCCGAGGGCGTGCGCGCCTTCGAGGAATGGGACGTCTTGCGCCGCGGCTTCGCCACATGGGCGGCGCTTGCGGAACTGCAGTTTCAGCGCGACACCGCGGATGCGGAGTACAAAGCCGGCGTGGATCTGCTGAACGAACTGCGTCCTAAGATCGAAGGTTTGGACGTGGCGATGAAGCGGCGCTTTCTTCGCAGTCCGCTGCGCGAGCCACTGGAAAGCGCACTAGGCGAATATCTCTTCGCTCGTTGGGAAACCGACGTAACCGCGTACGATCCGGTGGTCGAAGCGTTTGCGGTCGAAGAATCGACCCTTCAAGACGACTACACCGCGCTCGTCGCCGCAGCGCAGATTCCGTTCCGCGGAGAAGCGCTCAATCTTTCGCTGCTCGGAAGATACATGGAAGATCCCGATCGCGAAACGCGGCGGGAAGCGACCGTTGCGAAGTGGCGCTTCTTCGAAGAACGCGCCGGCGAGATCGATCGCATTTTCGACGGCCTGGTGCGCGTTCGGGATCGCATGGCCAACGAGTTAGATTTCAGCAACTTTACGGAGCTGGCATACCGCCGGCTCGCGCGCACCGATTATGGCGCCGCAGAAGTGGCGCTCTGGCGCGAGGAGATTCAACGCGAGATCGTGCCGCTGGCCGAGCGCATCGTGCAGCGGCAGGCTCGCGATCTGGGCATCGAGCGCGTGATGCTGTGGGATGAAAAAGTCTTTAGCAAAACCGGCACGCCCAAGCCGCCGCAGCAGTACGGCGCCATGGTCGCGGCGGGACGCGAAAGCTATAATGCGCTCGGTCCGGAACTCGGCTCGTTCGCAGGCATGATGTTCGATCGCGAACTGGTCGATCTGCAATCGCGTAAGAACAAAGCCTCCGCCGGTTTCTGCACCGCTTTTCCCGAGTACGGATTGCCGTACGTGTTTGCGAACTTCAACGGCACGACGCACGACGTCAACGTGCTGGTACACGAGTTCGGGCATGCTTTTCAAACGTATTCGAGCCGCAATCAGCCGGCACTCGAATATCTGTGGCCGACGTACGAAGCCTGCGAGATCCACTCCATGTCGATGGAGTTCTTCATGTGGCCGCAGCTCGAGCGCTTCTTCGGCGACAAAGCGCAGCAATACCGAATCGAGCACTTGACGTCCACGATCGCCGTGCTTCCGTACGCCGCCGCCGTCGATCATTTTCAGCATCTGGTCTACGAACATCCGGAAGCAAGCCCCGAGCAGCGGCACGGATTTTGGCGCCAAGTCGAAGCCGCGTATCTGCCGTGGCGGCGCTACGACGGCGTGCCCCATTTGGAGCGCGGCGCGTTCTGGCATCAGCAGCGGCACATCTTCATCGTGCCGTTCTACTACATCGATTACACGCTCGCGGCGTGCTGCGCGCTGCAGTTCTGGATCCGTTCGCTCGACGATTACGAAGGCGCGCTGACGGAATACAAGCAGTTGTGCGCGCGCGGAGGGACGCTGCCGTTCCAATCGCTCGTGCGATCAGCGGGTTTACAATCGCCCTTTGAGGCCGGCGTGTTACGCGGCGCGGCACAACGCGCCGCGGCAATGATTGGAGTATGAAACAGAAGCCGCGCCGCGCGCTAACCGCCGCGCGCCGGCGGCGAAGGCGCAGGCGCCGGGAGCGGCGTGCGGCGAGGTGAGGGCGTTCCGGTCACCACGGGCCGCGGCGTCGTTGCGGGCGATGGCGTAAAGACGTCTGTCGGAAACGCCCGTGGAACGGCGGGATTGAACGGGGTCGGCGTCGCGAGCTCCTTGCGCGGCGTTCGAACGTAGAGCGTGCGCTGCGCGGCGTCGTACCAAACGCGCGCGCCGAGCGTGCGCAGGAGCGGCGCGAGTTCGACGTACGTGCTTTGGTAGTGCTGCGGATCGGGCGGATCGGCGAACGGTACTTGCGCGAAGCGATCCCCGCGCGTCACGATAAGCGACCCCGCGCTGTACCCGATGCTCGCCGCGACGCCGGTGACGAACGGATCGATCGGCGCGATCACGTGGCCTGCGCGAAGATACGGCGCATTGTACGAGCGCACGGCATTGCCGTCTATCACGATGCTAAGCACCGCCGCCGCAAGTGGGAAAATCACGCCGCGACCTCGATACTAAGGCCCAGGGACATGCGACTCATCTTAGCGTTCCGGGAAGCCGGCATGCGGTTCTCCCGCGACGGCTGCGCCTTCCTCTCACAGGCCATCGCATTCAACGCGCTCTTTGCGATCTTCCCGCTGCTCGTGCTGGTCTTGACCGCCGCTTCGCTGGTATTCCCCAACGGCGAGCAGCAGATTCTTGCATTCTTCGACACGTTCGCACCCGCATTGCACGATACGGTCGCCGCGAACGTCCGCACGTACGTATACGGCCGCGGCGTCTCGAGCGCCGTTGCGTTCGTGGTCGTCGTGTGGGCATCGAAAAATCTGTTCATGGGGCTTGCCTACGCACTCAACCGCGCGCTCGCGGTTCCGAAGAGCCGGCCGCTGCTGCACGACATGGCGATCTCGATCGTCATGCTTCCGGTCACGGGGGTCGTGTTGATCGTCGCGGTAGGTATGCCTGTCGCGGTATCCGTGGTCTTCGCGTACGCGCGTATCTCGGACCCCGCGAACTTCTCGCAGATTATGGCGTACGCACTCTCGATGGCCATGGTCTTCGTCGTTTCGATTTTCTTGTACACGTTTTTGCCGAACCGGCGCGTGAGCTGGAGGTTCGCCGTTCCCGGCGCCTCGTGCGTTGCCTTGCTCTGGCCGGCCGTGCAATACGCATTCGCGTTTTATACCGTGCACGTCGATTTCACCCGGATTTACGGTGCGCTTTCGGCGCCGCTGGTCTTGCTGCTCTGGTTTTACCTGATCGGCATCATCTTCTTGTTCGGCGCGGAACTGAGCGCAGGCTGGGCGCATCTCAAGGGAACGGAACGGGTCGCTCCGCTCGTCGATCCGGTAAAGACCGAAGACCCGCATCTCCTGGAAACGGAATGCGAGGATGCGTCGTGACGCTGCTGTTTCTGCACGGTGCCGGCTTCACCGGCGAGGTGTTCGCGGAACTGCGCGCGGCGTTTCCCGGCTCGCACGCGCCCGATCTTCCCGGTCACTTGCGCGAAGGCGAACCCGCAAGCATCGCGGAGTTCGCATCGTTTACCGCTGAGTATGCGCGCGAGCAGGCCTTGGCGGATGTCGTGCTCTGCGGGCATTCGATGGGCGGAGCGATCGCCATGGAGACGGCGCTCTCGCACGGACTTCCGCTGCGCGGGCTCGTCTTGCTGGGCTCGGGAGCGCGACTGCGCGTCGCTCCGGCGTTCCTCGCAGGCATCGAAACGGATTTTCCGGCAACGGCTCGCACCATCGCCGGGTACTTCTTTGCCGAAAGCACGCCGGAACGCGTCGAATGGGCCGCGCAGAGCATGGAGCGCGTCGGCCAAGCGCAGACGCTCCGCGACTTCCGCGCGTGCGACGCGTTCGATGCGTTCGACCGGCTCGGCGGCATCAGCGTGCCGGCGCTGGCGCTGACCGGAGAAACGGATCGCATGACGCCGCCCAAGTACGGGCAGGCGCTGGCGGACCGGGTTCCGGCGGGCCAAGCGAGAAGAGTTCCGGGCGCCGGTCACCTGCTGATGGTCGAGCGCCCCGGGGAAACGATTGCCGAGATCCGCACGTTTCTTTCGGGACTGCCCTAACACGTTCGAAAGGACATCCGTGCGTCGTTTACCCGCCCTGCTTTTGCTTTGCTTGAGCGTTGCGCTCGTGGCCGCCGCGCCGCCCCCGAAGGTGACGCCGAGTCCCGCGCCCACGCCCGCGCCGGCCGCATCGCCGGTACACTTGCCGCTCGTCATCGTCTATCCGTTCGAAGCGAGCAGCGACATTAAAGCCGACGTCGGCCAGCGCGCCGCGCAGCTTTTCGTGCAGCAGATGAACGCGGCGGGGGGCATCGACACCATTCTCTCCCCGCCAACCGTCAAACGCGCCGATTATTTGACCAACGCGCGCAAACTCAACGCCGATTATTACGTAGCCGGTTACATGACGCCATTGGGCGACGGCGTTTCGCTGGTCGAGCAAGTCGTGTCCACGCAAAGCGGCACGATTACGTATGGCGCGACCGCGCAGATCGCTTCGTTCGAAGATGCCACCTCGCAAGCCGTGACGATTCACGACGCGATCGAGGCGCGCGAAAAGAGCTTGTCCGCGGCATACGCCGCGACGCAAGCCGAAGCCACGTCGACTCCGGCGCCCAAATCCAACCAAGTCAGCAAAAGCTTTTCGGATATCGCCGGTCTCTTCAAGCGCCACGGCAAAGAAACGTCCGCAGCGCCGGCGGGTCCGATCGTAAAACCGGCCAAGGGCATTTTGGTCGTCCACGTGAGCGGGCACTTGCCGCAGAACGATCTCAACAAAGCGACAAGCGAGCTCTTCACTTCGCTGAACGCGCACTACAACGTGCGCATGAGCAATGCGCCCGGCCAAAATCTCTCGAAGGAAGCCGACGGCATTTGCGGCAGCGACCGCAATAACACGATCGCAACGGGCACGGCATCGGCGGTTTCCCAGCACCACGGCTTCGGCAGCCGCACCACGTGGACGTTCGTGCTGGACGTCTACACGTGTTGGGGCGCGAAGCTCGCCGAACACAGCGCGACGTCCGGATCGCTTTCAAGCGCAGTCTCCGACGCGGTCGCCGCGTACGCCAAGGCGAGTCCGGAGAACGGCTGAGCCTTAATCCTCGTCCAGCAAGCCCAACGGAAGATCGGCGTCGATGCGTTTTGCGGAGATGTCGATCTTTTTTATGAATTCTTTGATCATCGGAACGAGTTTGCCGCCGACGACGAGCATGTCGGAGCTCGGATAATGCTCTACGCGCGAGACCGTGCCGAGCAGCGTGCCGTCCGGCGCGCGCAGCTCGCAGCCGGTGAGATCGCGATCTAAGTATTCGCCCGGTTCGAGCACGATGCGCTGCGCGTCGGCATACAACATCGCGCCCGCGTATGCCTCAGCCGCGTTCGCGGAGTCGACGCCGTTGAAGCGGACCAGCAACCGGTTCTTGTGCTCGCGCACTGCGCCAATCGTTTCTTCCGCGCTCGTGCCGTCTTTGCGCTCGACGCGAAACGTTTGGCCGCGCGAAAAAAGGGTGCGACCCGCGCTTGACGGGTCGCACTTGAGTTCACCGTGAATCCCGAACACGCCCGCGATGCGGCCGACGGGAATCTCGTTACTCGCCGGCATCACCTTCGTCGCCGGTATCGGCGGCTTCTTCGGAGTCCATGATCTCGACCGAGACTTTGCCTTCGGCCGTTGCGCGAACGATCGTGCGCAGCGCCTGCGCGACGCGTCCGTTGCGGCCGATCACTTTGCCGAGATCTTCCGCATCGACGACGAGTTCGATCTGCGCTTGGTAACCGTCTTCCGGCGGGAAGTGATCGACCATCACCGCGTCCGGTTTGGCGACGAGTTTCTTGGCTAGAAAGACGAGCAGCTCGCTCGCGCGAACGCGTGAGGCTTCCGGGTCGGCCGGCGCGCGGTTCGGCTTGTCCTGACGCCGGCCGCGGCCAAAGCCGCCCTTCTGCCGTGGGCCGGAACGATCCGACGGACCGCGGCGGCGAGGCTGATCGTCCTCGGGCTCGATGTCGTCGATGATCGTTTCGTTCCCGGCGATTTTTCGCGCGCCGAGCGTCGAACGACGCTCGTTCTCTTCGCCTTGTTCTTCGCCGAAGAGCCCGAATTCGTCATCGAACGCCGACATTACTCAGCGCCTTCCGACTTCGGTTTGCGCGTGCTCTCGGGAACCGGTCCGCGATCCATGATGCCTTTTTCGGCGAAGAGGCGGCGCACCGTATCGGAGGGCTGCGCGCCCTTGGCGAGCCACGACTTCGCTTTTTCCTCGTTCACGACGATCTCGCGCGGTTCGGTGCGCGGATTGTAGTGGCCCAGGATTTCGATGAAGCGGCCGTCGCGCGGTGAGCGGGCATCCGCCACCACGAACCGGTACGTCGGCTGTTTCTTGGCGCCCATGCGCCGGAGTCTAATTTTTACCATGTCCTTTATCCGTAGCTAAAGTGCGCGTAAACCACGCGCTTTGGTAGAGAGCACCCCTCAGCGGCTCATGCCGAAGGGAATTTTTGGCCGTTTCTTTCCGCCGAAACCCATTTGTTTCATCATCTTTCGCGCTTCTTCGAAACGCTTGACGAGGCGGTTGACGTCGGCTACCTGCGTGCCGCTGCCGTTTGCAATGCGCTTGCGGCGCGACCCGTTAAGTACATCCGGATTCTGACGCTCGCGCAAGGTCATCGAGCAGATGATCGCTTCAATGCGCTTGAGATCGGCTTCCGGAATCTCGAAATCTTTGGGCAGCGCGCGGGAGACGCCCGGAATCATCTTTAGGATGTCCGTCATCGATCCCATCTTGCGGATCTGCCGCATCTGGTTCAAAAAGTCGTCGAGCGTGAATTGCTGCTTGAGCAGCTTCTGCTCGAGTTCTTTGGCTTGGTCGGCGCTATAGAGATTTTGCGTGCGCTCGATGAGCGTGAGCACGTCACCCATGCCGAGGATGCGCGATGCCAGGCGATCGGGATAGAACGGTTCGATCGCCGAGAGCTTCTCGCCGACGCCGATGAACTTGATCGGCGCGCCGGTAACTTTATGAATCGAGAGCGCCGCGCCGCCGCGCGTGTCGCCGTCGAGTTTGGTGAGAATGACGCCGGTGATGCCGAGCCTATCGTGGAAGCCCTTCGCGACGTTCGTGGCTTCCTGACCCGTCATCGCATCGGCGACGAGCAGAATCTCTTTGGGATTGACCGCAGCTTTAATGCGCTCGAGCTCGACCATGAGCTCGTCGTCGATCTGCAGACGGCCCGCCGTGTCGATAATTACCGTGGAAAGGCCGAGCCGCTTAGCTTCCCCTACCGCTTCTCGCGCGGTCTTGACGGGGTCGCTTTGCCCGCGTTCGAACACCGGCAGATCGATCTGCTTGCCGAGCGTCTGCAACTGTGCGATCGCGGCGGGGCGGTAGATGTCGGCCGCCACCAGCATGGAGCGGCGCCCTTGTTCTTTCAAACGCAGCGCGAGCTTGCCCGCGTGCGTGGTCTTGCCGGAGCCTTGCAGACCCACAAGCATGATGACCGACGGCGGCGCATCGCTAAACTGCAGCCGCGCTTCCGCGCCGCCGAGCAGCTGCACCAGTTCGTCATGAACGATCTTGACGATCGTCTGCGCGGGCGAGAGCGACGCCAGGACGTCGGCGCCAATCGCCTGCTCTTTGATCTTGTTGACGAACTCTTTTGCCGCGGAAAGCGAAACGTCGGCCTCAAGCAAAGCGATGCGCACTTCGCGCATCACTTCGTTAACGTCGCTTTCGCTTAAACGGCCTCGACCGGTCAAACGCGAGAAGATCGCATTTAACCGGTCAGATAATTGATCGAACACGGGGCTGCGGCGCTATTCCTTTGCGGTTGCTTCCTCGACGCGCTTGACGGCGTCGCCGACGGTTTTGATTTTCTCCGCCTCTTCGTCGGGAATATCGATGTTGAACTCGGTCTCGAAAGCCATCACGAGCTCGACCTGATCGAGCGAGTCGGCGCCAAGATCGTCGGTAATGGAAGCTTCGGGCGTCACTTCCGACTCGTCAACGCCGAGTTGCTCGACGATGATTTTCTTGACTTTATCGAACGTGGTGGACATAGGTCTCCTATCTTCGGTTGTTACATCAAAATGCCGCCGTCGACCACGAGGGTTTGCCCCGTGATGTATCCGGCAGCTTCCGAGCAGAGAAATGTGACTGCTCCGCTTACGTCTTCGGGTTTGCCCGGCCGCCCGAGGGCCGCTTGGTTCAGAAGATACTCCCGTACCTCGCCGGTCATCTTTTCAGTCATCGCCGTTTCAATCAGGCCCGGCGCGACGGCGTTGACTCTTATGTTCCTCGACCCCAATTCCTTCGCTAAGGACTTGGCCAGCCCAAGCAGCCCCGCCTTGGATGCCGCGTATGCGGCTTGCCCGGGATTTCCGGTGAGGCCGACGATGCTGGAGACCAGCACGATGGAGCCGCTGCGCTGCTTCATCATCGGCTTGGCGACGGCGCCGCACAGATAGAACGCCGACTTCAAATTGACCGAGAGCATCTGATCGATGACATCGGGCTTGAGACGCAGCAGGAGGGAGTCGACCGACTGACCGGCATTGGCAATCGCGAAGTCGATACGGCCGAACGCCTCGAGCGCCTCTTTCACGAAGCCATCGACGGCGGCTGGATCGGCGACGTCGCCGGTGACGACCAGCGCCTTCGCGCCCTCGCGCGCCGCAGTACACGCGGTCAGCGTTTCCTCAAGGGCGCCGCGATCGCGCCCAACCAGAACGACGTCTGCGCCGTTCTTCACGAGATCGACCGCAATAGCGCGCCCGATGCCCCGGCTCGCGCCGGTAACGATCGCGGCCTTGCCCTGCAGCATCATGCGTTCACCTTTCCCTCGAGTGCGGCGCGCAGCTTTTGCACGCCGCCGGAATCGGAAACGTTCATCACTTGCGGCGCGTCGGGCAGGCGTTTCATGAGCGGCGCGAGCACGGGTGAGGCGCCGAATTCGACGACCAGATCGAGCCCGTACGAAATAAGTTTTAGGGCCGTATCGTGCCAGCGTACTTCATCGGTGATCGAACGCACCAAATTGTGCCGGATCTTCTCCGTGTCGCGGTAAGGCTGCGCGTCAACGTTCGAGACGACGTCGAATTGCGGCATGCGAAGCGGCGCGGCATTGACCGACGCGGCGAAACGATCGATCGCGGGGCGCATCAACTCGCTGTGCCAGGCGCCCGAGACGTTGAGCGGGACGACGCGTTTCGCGCCGCCTTCCAGCAGCGCATCCCCCGCGGCTTGGACCGTCGCCAGGTCGCCGCTGATGACGATCTGCGAGGGCGAATTGAAGTTCGCGAGCTGCACGCGTCCGCCGTTGGCCGCACGTACTCCGTCGACGATCTCGCGGATGCGATCCGCATTCATGCCGATCACGGCCGACATGCCGCCCGGGGCCTGTTCGGCTGCGAACTGCATCGCTTTGCCGCGCTCGTCAACGACGCGCAGCGCGTCTTCGAACGTAAGCGCATTCGAAACCGTCAAACTGCAGAATTCGCCGAAGGAATGCCCGGCGCTCGCAACCGGCGCGAGCGCATCGCCGACCGCAGCGTACAGCGCAACGTTGGTTGCAAAGATCGCGGGCTGGCTGAACTGCGTTTCGCGCAGCGTTTCTTCCGGCCCGTTTCGCTGCAGTTCCAGCAAATCGTATCCCAGCACGTCGTTCGCGCGGGCGAACAGATGGCGCGCTGCGTCCGACTGCTGCGCGACGTCGACGCCCATGCCGACGACTTGCGAACCCTGTCCGGGAAAGATCACGCCGACCTTCATTACGCTGCCCATCTCCACGTGACGGCGCCCCATGAAAGACCGCCGCCGAATCCAACGAAAACGATGATGTCGCCGCTTTTGATGCGGCCCGATTCGACGGCTTCTGAAAGCGCGATTGGAATGGACGCGGCCGACGTGTTGCCGTACTCGTGAATGTTCACGATGACTTTCTCTTCCGGCATGTCCAGATATTTGGCAGCCGCATCGATGATGCGTTTATTCGCCTGGTGCGGAATGAGCCAATCGAGATCGGTTTTCTGCAGCTGCGCCTTCTGCAGCGCCACGTCCGTAGCGCTGATCATCTTGGTAACCGCGAATTTAAAAACTTCGCGGCCTTCCATGTGAATGAACTGATCGCGCGCTTCGTACGCTGCCGGCGTGAGGGGATAGCGCGTACCGCCCGCGGTGACGCGCAGCAGCTCCGGACGGCTGCCGTCGGAGCCGAGCTCGCTCGAAAGAAAACAATCGGATTGGGCCGCTTCCAGAATCACGGCGCCCGCGCCATCACCGAAAAGAATGGCCGTGCTGCGATCGGTTCGATCGACGATCTTCGTGAGCGTCTCTGCGCCGATCAGCATGATGCGCTTGTAGATGCCCGAGCGGATCAAACTCGAGGCGACGGTGAGGCCGTAGATAAAGCCGCTGCATGCAATTTCGATGTCGAACGCAGCCTTGTCCGATGCGCCCAGTTGCGCAGCGACGATGCAGGCGGTAGCGGGAAACGGATAATCCGGCGTGACGGTCGCGACCACATAGCAATCGATGTCCGCCGGGGTGAGCGAAGTCTTCGCGAGCGCGATGCGCGCTGCCGCGATTGCCAGATCGCTGGTCGCTTGTTTCTCCGAGGAGACGTGGCGGCGCTTCATGCCCGTACGCGTGGTGATCCACTCATCGGACGTGTCGAGCACCTTTTCCAAGTCCTCGTTCGTCAAAATCCCTTCGGGCGCGTAGTGCCCGACGGCTGCGATTCTGACCCCCGTTTGGCTCAACGCTTAGCCGTGCGAATGGCCCGCGTGATCATCCTTAACGTCGATGACCTGGCGTCCCGCGTACGTGCCGCAATGCTGACATGCGAAATGCGGGCGCTTCGGCGCATGGCACTGCGGACACTCGACGGTCGTCACCGCGTTGAGTTTCCAGTTCGCCGCGCGGCGGCTGCGCGTTTTGCTGCGCGGGGTTTTCCACTTGAGGTTCGCCACTGTTTTAAGTCTCCGTCACACACGTGCACGCGCCCGTGTTTTTGTTCTCTCCGCAGACCGGGCAAATGCCCTTGCAGTCTTCTCCGCACAGAAGTCCGAGCGGAATGGCGCTGCACACGAGCTGCGTTGCCAAATCTTTTAAATCCAAACGATCGCCCGTGAGGACGTTGCTCGCTCCGAACGGATCCTTTTGAGCTTCCGGTCCGGTATCGAGCTGTTCGTCGACGTCGACGTGCATCTCGCGCGCGACCTCGCCCAAACATCTGTCGCACTCGCCATGGAACTCCGTATCGAGCGTGCCGGCGATCTCGAGCACCTCCCCGGTCGCGTGCATCTCCAGATGTACGCGCGCCGGCTCGAAGGTTACCCCCTCGAACGGCTCGAGTTCGACCTGCTGATCCACCACAAGACGTTGCCGTCCACCGGCGAGCAGGCCGCCGACATCAACCTTATACGAAGCCATAACATAGAGGAAGGCCGCCCGGCGATGGGGGCCTTCTAAACTCGAGACATTGTAGACCCCGCGGGAGCGCCTTGTCAAACCCGGATGTCGGCGGGATTGATAGGCACCATGACGAGCATTTCAAGTGTCTCTGCCGCCGCACGCGACCTGGCGTCGCACGGGGTGGCCTATGCCTCCCAAATCGCCGGTGCCGCGGCGCGCCACGGGCTCAACCCGCGCCTGCTGGCTGCCGTGGCGGCCCAAGAGACGGGCGGGCCGGCAAGCAACGCGGGCCGCAATATCGTCGGCGACGGCGGCCACGGGCGCGGCCTCTTCCAGATCGACGATCGCTATCACGGCTTTGCCCGCAGCGCGGCCGCGATGGACCCCGGGGCTAACGCGGATTACGCAGCCGGCTTGCTGGCCGGCCTTCTGCGCCGGTACGGCGACACCCGGGCCGCGCTCTGCGCCTATAACGCGGGCGACCCGCACGCTCGCGGCACCGTCACGGCTTGGGGCGGCGGCGCGCGGCTGGGCTATGCCGATTCGGTTCTCCGTCATTATGCGGGCCTCGGCGGCGGCTCGCCGTCATTCTACGATAATAAAGGAGTAAGCATGAATCTCTTGGGCGGCCTGACCACCGGGCTTACCACGCTGGTGGAAACCGGCAATCCTTACGTGGCCGCCGGTGTGGGTGCCATCAGCGCGTTCAGCGGCGGCGGCGCGGGCAACGTCGCGGGCAATATGGGGAACGCCGCGATGGGCGGGCTCAATGCGGCCGACGAGGCGTTCCAGCTTTCCATGTACGCCGAGCAGATGCGGCATCAGGAGCAGATGCAAATGCAGTCGGAGGCTTTCGACCAGATGATGGACGAGCGCTCGGAGCAAATGCGCCAAGTGAACACCTTACGGGACGTGCAGATGCAGCAGCGTAAAGCCGACGACACCATCACCAAGAAATTCATCCAGACCATCACCGAATGATCGATCGCAGCAGAACGGCGGTGCGCGCTACGGCGCGCGCCGCGGCGAAACCGGCGAGCGACGAGGTGGCCGCGCAGCAGGCGCAGTTCGACGAGCGAATGCAAACGCAAGCGGAGTTGCAGCGCGAGGCGAACGTGCTGCGCGACATGATGCTCGCGCAACTCAAGGCTGACGACGAAGCGCTCAAAAAATACATCGCGATGATTTAGATGCGGCCCCGGTAACACCGGGGCCATGTTTTCGCCGCATCTTGCTGCATAAGTCGGAGGGGACGTTTTGTTGAAATTCAAGAGGAGTGGTCGCGCACCACGGTGTACTAGGCTCCTTCGGTTTGGGCCACTAGCTCAGTTGGTTAGAGCATCGCCTTGATAAGGCGGGGGTCCGCGGTTCGAGTCCGTGGTGGCCCACCATTTCCCCCACATGCAGTCTAAAGAGCGCGCCGCGTCCGCACCAGAAACGGTCTACGGAATCGCGACCGTCTTCTGCGCAAAGTACGATGCCGGTAATTCTGCCGGAAATGAGAACGCGTTCATCGTGTACTCCGCGAAATACGTCGCGTACTGCGAGAATTCGTGACGGCGGCATTTCCACACGACGTGATTGACGAGCAAGTACGGCCCGACGTATCCAAGTTCCACTTCGAAATCGGCTAGTTCCGTTTTGCTTCCCGGATCGTCGGCGAACACGACCGGTCCGCTGACGATGAGTTTCCAGACGTCCGAGGTTTTGGCGTCGATCCACATCTCTTTTACGCCCGGACGATCGTCGACGTGTCCGCCGCTGAAAATGAGATGGTGTGAAAGGCGGCCCTTGTACATGACCGTTTCGGCAAGGGTGCAGGTCACCGCGCCTTCACTGCGCACGTCGGCAATGACCGGCAGATCCGAATCCTGCGGCAACCATGCGTTGCGATTTCTTCCGTACGGACCAATCACGGGCGGCCCCGGTTCCGCGTGGCGCGTCACGAGCGGCTCGAAGTTGTACCGTTCGTCTAAGACGCGCGCTATGCCGTCGTCGCGGTAATCGATGTGCGCGCGGCTTCGGACCAGCGGAAATTCGTCCTCTGTGATGCGGATGCGTTCGTCGTAACTTACGAACGCGGGGTGGGATGCCGCGGCGCTGTGTCGCAGCGCTCCGTCGTAAACGTCCCAGCACTGCGGCGCGCTGACCGCCAGACCCAACACGAGCGCTGCCAACATGCGACTCGCCCTCCGGACTTCAGTATGCGCGTCCGATAAGTGTCGCAGATAGGGATGAACGGAGTATGAAGGTTGGGACGGCAAGTCCCTCAAACAACGACAGCGCATTTGGGGACGTAGCTCAGTTGGTAGAGCGCCTGCTTTGCAAGCAGGATGTCGCAGGTTCGAATCCTGTCGTCTCCAGATTTTTCTTCCGTAGGAATCGCCGGAACCGCAAGGAATCAAGGCGGTCGTTCCGGGGGGCATAGCTCAGTTGGTAGAGCATCTGCATGGCATGCAGAGGGTCAGGAGTTCGAGTCTCCTTGCCTCCACCAGTTCAACGGTCCGGCAATCGCCGGGCCGTTTCTTCTTCTGTCCGGCAAGCGAACAGACGCAGCGTGTGACGTGCGCGGCGCGGCGGTACAAACCGCAACGCCCAACCACTCTTTCACGATTTGGGGGAACTCACACAATGCACTTCTCTCTCCGCGCCCGCTCGGTTGCGCCGGCACTGGCGGGTCTTGCAGCACTCGCGCTCACCGCTTGCGGCGGCGGCAGCGGCGGCGTTCTAGGGCCCATCAGCAGCTTCGGTCCGGGCGGAAACAGCGCGCAAGTCCGCTTCGTGAACGGGTCTCCCGATGCGGGTCCGGTTCAAATCTTCATCGACAATCAGCAGCAATTTTGCAGCAGCGGATCTACCGGCTCGAGTTGCACCGTTGCGTACGGTCAAGCGACGACGTACGCGGTCAATTTGAATGCGGGAAACCACGCTATCGTACTGCGCGACGCGAACGGCAATCAGATTGCGATTCCGAGCGCGGCATTGGCCGTTAACGGCGGCTTCCGTTACAGTTTGGAACTCGCAGGCGAATTGCACCCCAGCTACGGCAGTACGCCGACACTGCAACTGCTCACGACGGCAGAACAGCCGTTCAACACGCCGGGCGGCGGAGCGGCGGTGAATTTCCATTACGCCGCACCGTTCGTGCAATCCACCAATCCGGGATCGATTCAGTTCGGATATTTCAATAACAACACCGCGGCGAGCAATCCGCTCGGACAGCCCGTCGCCTTAAGCGCGGAAACGACACCGCAAGGTTTGCCAAGCACCGCGCTCAACGCGCCGATCGCATTCTACGCAGTGAGTCCCGCGAGCGGCATGACCGGTACGCCCAGTCAATTTTCCACGCAGTGCAGCAGCAACGCGCTGCCCTGTGATACGGGAAATCTTTCACTGTATTTGGTTGACGGGCCGGCCGCATCCACCTCACCTGTTACGGCGCTTCCCGCCGGCGTCAATGCGAGCACGAAGGCGTTCTTCATCGGCGCATTCGATAAGAACGGCTAAACATGCTATACTGCGCCTCGCGGAGTACGCCGGACGGCCGCGCCGCATTGCGGTGAGGAAAGTCCGGGCTTCACAGGGCAAGGTGCAGGATAACGTCCTGTCGGGGCGACCCGAAGGAAAGTGCCACAGAAACATACCGCCGAGCTGAGATTCATTCTCAGCTCGGCAAGGGTGAAATCGGGAGGTAAGAGCTCCCGGAGCCGCGCGGAGACGCGCGCTCGGGTAAACCCCACCTGAAGCAAGACGCGCTCGATAAAAACGGACGGCCCGTCCGCACGAGCCAAGTCGCATCGAGGCGCGCGGCAACGCGCGTCCCAGAGAGATGGCCGTCGCCGCGGCGTTATGCCGCGGTACAGAATCCGGCTTACAGGCGTACTCCGCGCAACCCAAGGGGCGATGGGTACGTTCTAGGCGAAGGAAAGCCCCGGAGGATACAGGAGATTCAAGTGAGCGAGCAACGGTTTACCCCCGACATGACGGTCGATCAAGCATTCAAGGCGCACGCGGGCGCGCGGCGAGTATTCGCGAAGTTCCATTTGGGCGGTTGCTCGAACTGCGCGATTAGCGAATCGCACACGATCGGCGCCATCAGCGAAGACTACGGCATTCCGCTGCCCATGCTGCTCGAGAGCCTGAACGCGCTATGGGATCAGGGCGCGCTGTCGGTCGGCGATAAGGTGCGCATCCCGGACGAGATCCGTTCGAAGATTCCGCAGCTCGCGAACGTGCCCGAAGTCGGCGAGATCAAAAGCCTCGAGGCCGGCGCCTATACCGCCGAATTCGGCGAGGTCCGCCTACAAGGTTTGGCCGAAGATTTCATCCCGGTTCAGGCCACGGTCACCACGCCGTAGGCGCTGCTTTCGATCCAGTTGTTGTTACTCGAGGGGTTTGCGTTCCGCAAACCCCTCGTCCATTGCGTGCCAATGCGTGATCTGCGCTTCGCCGGCTTTCCAGCAAAGATAGATCGCGCGGCCTTCGCGCATGGACGGGAAGTCGACCAGCCCCAGATCGATGTCTTTCACGATGCACCCGTAGGCTTCGATGCGGTTGATGATCCGCACGATCTCGGCCTTCTGCTCGCTGAAGCGCCCGGGCTTGAACGGCGAGCGGGGCGTGGCCATGCGGCGCTGCGGCGCGGGCTCGATGCCGCGCAGCACCGGGTCCGTTTCGAGCAGCCGGATCGCGAGGTCACGCCGCTTCGTCCAAAGTTCCTCAACCAAAGGGGCCACTTTGGGGATGAGGGCGTTGGCCTTTTCGGGCGAAAACAGTTTCATGAGGGTTGAACGCTCCCGGCTGGTTTTCGTCACCGGCCTCTCGGGCGCCGGCAAAAGTCAGGCAATGAAAACGCTTGAGGATTTGGGTTTCTACTGTGTAGATAACCTTCCGCCGAAACTCGTTTCGCAAACGCTCGCACTCCTGCGCGATGCGCAGGTGCGTGAGGTCGCCATCGCGCTCGACGTGCGCAGCGGCGGCGCGCTCGGCGAAGCCGTGCCGCTGCTCGAGGAACTCTCGCGCGACGGCGTACGCCCGCAAATTCTGTTTTTGGACGCGCGCGACGACGTGCTCGTCCGGCGTTATAGCGAAACGCGGCGCCGCCATCCGTTTGCCTCGGCCGGCTCGCTGCGCGAGGCAATCGCCGTGGAACGCACCACGACCGCCCCGTTGCGGGCGCTCGCTTCGCACGTACTCGACACGACCACGCTCACGCACGGCGATTTGAAAGAACGCATCACGGCCTCGTTCGCTCCCTCCAGTCCCGACCGGCAGCTTTCCGTGACCATCGTGGCCTTCGGATTCAAGTACGGCATCCCGCTCGATTTGGACATGCTGTACGACGTGCGGTTTCTCCACAATCCCAATTACATCGAACCGCTGCGGCCGCTCACCGGCGCGGATCCGGCAGTCGCGCAGTACATTGAAACAGACCCGTCCACGGCACCGTTCCTCAAACAGATATACGACATGATGGATTTCCTGATGCCCCGGTTCCTCACCGAAGGAAAGTCCCAGGTAACGATCGGCGTCGGCTGCACCGGCGGCCGCCATCGCTCCGTCTACGTCGCTCGCAAATTGTACGAGCATTTGGACCGGCAGGGACAGGCAGATCTCTATCTCGATACGCGAGACGCCGTCCGATGATGCAGCGCCTTCCGCCCTTCTTGCGTTGGGCGTACCCGGGCCTGGGCGTAAAGCGCTGGCTGCTCGTGGCGATCGCGGGTATTCTGCTGTTGGTGAACGGGCTCGATCGCTATTTGGTAGCGATCGGGTTCGATCTGCACGCAAATGAGATCGTCGATAGTTTCGTCGACGACTACTTCTCGCCGGGATATTTGGCGTGGATCTTCATCATCATCGGGATCGCGCTGATCTTCCTGGGCATCCGCCAATGGCTGCTTGCGATTTTGCGCGCGAGCGCAGTGCGCGGCACCAACGACCGCATCGTCGACACGCTATACGACATGCGTCTGCGCAACGGGTACAAGATCGTCGCGATCGGCGGGGGAACCGGGCTCTCCACGCTGCTGCGCGGCTTGAAACGCAAGACGATGAATCTCACCGCGGTCGTCACCGTGAGCGATGACGGCGGCAGCTCGGGACGCTTGCAAAAAGAGCTGGGCGTTCTTCCGCCGGGCGACGTGCGAAACTGTTTGGTTGCACTCGCCGACGACGAAGCGATGGTGACGGATCTTTTCCGCTACCGCTTCCACGAAGGCGAAGGCCTCACGGGTCATTCGTTCGGCAATTTGTTTCTCGCGGCGATGACCGGCATCACCGGCAATTTCGATAAAGCGATCAAAGAGTCGAGCCGCGTGCTCAATATCAAAGGACGCGTTCTGCCATCCACGCTGGGCATCGTCCGGTTGTGCGCGCGTTTGGCCGACGGCAGCGTCGTCGAAGGCGAGAGCACGATCTCGAAATCCGGTCAACCGATCAAGCAAGTCTTCTTCGATCCGCCGTATGCGGCGCCGCTTGCCGAAGTGCTTACGGCGATCCGCGAAGCCGACGCGATCGTGCTCGGCCCGGGCAGCTTGTACACGTCGATTCTTCCGAACTTTTTGGTGGACCGCATTGCGCGCGAAGTTGCGGCATCGCCGGCCGTGAAGATGTACGTTTGCAACGTTATGACGCAGCCCGGCGAAACCGACAACATGAGCGCCGCGGATCACATCGAGGCGCTCCTCGCAAAT
>JAICWY010000021.1 GCA_025934645.1 Vulcanimicrobiia bacterium | reverse complement strand
GACGGAGGGCATCTGCTGCACGCCGGCCGCTTCCGGATCCCAATTGGGAGCCTGCGAACTCATAGTTCTTAGGATTTACGCTACGTTGCGGTCGTTCCCTACGTGGGCTTCGCGCGCTTCAGCGACCATTTCTAAGAAATATGCGTGCACGCGGGCGTCCGCGCTCAGTTCCGGATGGAACGAGGTACCGAGCACGTTGCCCTGCCGCACCATCACGCCGTGGCCGTTGCGCTCCGCCAGCAATTGGACGTCCGCGCCGGCGCGCTCGATCCACGGGGCCCGGATGAAGATTGCCGGAAACGGCGCTTCGCCAAGCGCAGGGATTGGCAGATCGACTTCCGCGGAATCGTTCTGGCGGCCGAACGCGTTGCGCCGCACCGAGATATCGATCAAATCGAGCGTGGGCTGCTGCATCTCCACGACGTCGTGCGCCACCACGATCATGCCCATGCACGTGCCCCACAGCGGCATCCCGGCGCGCACACGGCGCACGATGGGCTCGCCCATCTCGAAGCGCGCGAGAAGCTTCATCACGGTCGTCGACTCGCCGCCCGGAATCACCAAGCCGTCCACGCGATCGAGATCGGCGCGGTTTTTCACCGCGATCGCTTCGGCGCCCGCGCGGCGCAGCGCGGCGATGTGTTCGACCACATCGCCCTGCAGCGCCAAAACGCCGGCGACTACCCGGCCGTCTTTACTAGACTTAATTGCCACGGGGCGAGAGCATCTCCGATTCGGAGAGCTTGCGCAGATCGATGCCTTCCATCGCAAGCGCTTCTTTGCCGAGCGAGCGGCTCGCTTCAACGATGACCTTCGGATCGTCGAAATGCGTGGTCGCATCGACGATCGCTTTTGCGAACGCCTTGGGATTGTTGGATTTGAAGATGCCGCTGCCGACGAAAATGCCTTCGGCGCCGAGTTGCATCATGAGCGCGGCGTCGGCGGGCGTGGAGACGCCGCCGGCGCAGAACAGCACGACCGGCAATTTGCCGTTCTTCGCAATCTCTTTCACCAGCTCGAGCGGCGCGCCCAAATCGCGCGCACGTGCGACCAGTTCTTCTTCCGGCACGACCGTGAGTTCCTTAATGGCATCCTTGATCGCGCGGATATGCCGCACCGCTTCCACGATGTTACCGCTGCCGGCTTCACCCTTGCTGCGGATCATGGCGGCGCCTTCGGCAACGCGGCGCGATGCTTCGCCCAGATCGCGGGCGCCGCAGACGAACGGCGTGGTGAAGTTGTGCTTGTTGACGTGGTACTTGTCGTCGGCCGGCGTGAGCACTTCGGATTCGTCGATGAAATCGACGCCGAGTTCTTGCAGCGCCTGCGCTTCGGCGAAATGGCCGATGCGGACTTTGGCCATCACGGGGATGGTAACCGCATCCATAATGGATTGCACGAGTTCGAGATTGCTCATGCGCGCAACGCCGCCCATCGCGCGGATGTCCGCCGGAATGCGTTCGAGCGCCATAACGGCAACGGCGCCGGCCTCTTGAGCTGTGACCGCCTGTTCGGGCGTGACGACGTCCATGATGACGCCGCCTTTGAGCATCTGCGCGAGGCCGCGCTTAACGGTTACGGTTCCGGTCTGAGTGGTGTCCGCCACGTGGAAAACTCCTCAATGTTCTGGTGCTGATCCTATGATATCAGCACTTTCCAATGGGGACATTGGGTACATTGGGAGGCGCTAGGGGCGGGATGTAGGCTCCCCTGCAGGTTCGCCGTTGGGTTGGAGGCTCGGGCCCGGGACGGGCGTTCCGGGCGTGCCGGAGGCCGACGGGCTGGCGGTCGGGAGGGGTGCGGCGCGCCGCCAAATCGGGATATTGAGGTTCGGCGTGGGGGTCGGCGACGGCTCGGAAGACGGACGCGGTTTCAGCTTCGGCGCCGGCGGCACGGTGGGAAGCGGCACGGGCGGAACGCGAGGGTCGGGAAATCGCGGATCTTCGGCAGCCGACATCACGTCGGTGCGCTTCCAGTCGGGGCCGTAGGGTCCCGAGTTCGTTTGGCGCGGGGCAGGCGTGACCGAAACCGGCGCGATGCTGTCGAGCCGCTTTTCGGTGACCTGGCCGATGACTTTGTCGCCGGCGCGCTCGCCGACGGCGATCGCCGAAATCAGCACGGCGACGCCGAGAGCCAGCACGATGGTGATGAAACGTTTTGAGGGGTCGAGCACGGGACTCTATGGGTACGGCCCCGGCCGCCCCCGCACCTCGCGCCCGCCTGCTTCTCTAGACGTGCTGCAACGGTTTCGGCTCGATATCGCGCGCCGCCGCGCGAGCCTGGCGTTCTGCCGGCTTGCCGACGATATGCAATTCGTGCATCTCGCCCGCGGCCAGCGACACCTTTTCGGTCCGCCCGCGGATTTCTATCGAGACGCTGCGCGCCTGATCGTTCATGTTACAGACGAACACGCGTATCGCGCCTTCCTCATCGATGAAGGCGACGGAGCCCACTTCAACCGGCGAGGTCGTCACTTCATGGCTGACGTCGCGGCCCGCATACATGCACGTAAATGGTTCTTCCGCCGAAAGCTCCGGCATATTCGCATAGATCACGTTCCGCTCGAAATCGATCACGTACGTGCACAGCTTGCCGCCCCAATGCACGCGCGCGGCCGCGGCCCATTTCCAACCTTTCGGACGCAGCGGCACGAGATGCGGACGGCCGCTGGTGCGATAGCCGTCGAGCCCGCCGATCGTCTCAGCAACGGCCCAAAGATATTTCGCGCCCGTCCACGGCGAGAGGTACATGCCGCGATTCGTCAGCGATCCGCCGTCGAACCACTCGCCGAATTCTCCGGGTACGGTGTTGCGCACAGCACCCGCTTCCATGGTGTCGTAAATTGCTTCCATCCAATGGACGGCGGCATCGGTGCAGCCGTTGCGCGCAAGGCACATCACGAACCACAGCGTGAGGTCGGGCCACACGCCGCCGAGCAAGCCGAATCCGTGCGACGGGAAATACCACGAATCGGCCGTCGAAATCGTCCGGAGCCCGACGGGCGTCACGAAATCCGCTTCGGATAACCGGTCGACGATCTTGCGCCGTTCTTCCGGTCCGGCGACGTTGAACAAAACCGGAAAGACCTCGTCGGCCGTAAAGTTGTCCTGATAATTCTGTTCCTGGTCGTAGTTCAGTACGAACGCGCCGGTGTCGTCGTTGAACATGTACTGCATCATCGCCTGACGCAGCGCGGCCGCTTCGTTCGTGTACCGCTGCCAGCGCTCGTTGTCGCCTACCACCGCCGAGAGCATCGCCGCCGCTTCCAGAGCGAAGACGCCTTCCGCATTGATCTCCGTCACGGCGCCGTCGAGCGTGTAGTACGGAATAATGTTGCGCCACGAACTGATGCCGAACATGTCCACGCCGCTCGCGCGGCAGAACAGCAGCCCGTTATTGTCGCGCTGGGTGAGCATGTAATCGGTGATCTTGCAGATCAGCGGAAACCATTTGCGCACCCATTGATCGTCGAGCGTCGCGTTATAGTGGTGCAGCATCGCAATGATGTGCAGCGGCGTATCGTCGTTGATATTCAGATCGTACGACGTCTTGAAGCCGCTCACGCCTCGCACGTACTCGACCATCTCGCCGCTCTCATCGACGAAGTTGTTGAACAATTCGATCGCATCGCGGCTGAACTGAGGGAGAAAATAGTCGAATCCGTGCACGAACCACGAGGTGTCGCGCGAAACCAAAATGTCCGACGGCGGCGAGTTCGTGGAACCCCAGCCGTTCGGATACTCTTTTACGATCCGCAGCATGTTGGCTTTCGCCCAAACGACGCCCCGGCTGATCGCCGGCGAGGGGCACATAAAGCGCGCATCCTGCAGCTTCGAAGCGAAGTACCGCTGCGTCTCGTGCAGCGCCTTGGGATCGTGCAGCAACTGCTCGAGCATGGGGCGCGCTTTTTCTTTGCCGTCTTTATGGAATACGACGGCTAAGCGCAGCGATTCGCGCGCTCCGGGCTGCACGGCGATGCGATATTCGAGCGCGCCGAATATCCGGCGGCTCACGCATTCCGCGAGTTGCGGCGTAACCTCGTCCAAATGGCCTTCCGCCCGGAGCGAACCCGCCCGCATATGGTGCAGCATGATCTGCTCGCGCAATCCGACGATCGCCGCATGCGGTTGGCGCGAACCGCCCCACCAGCGCTCCGCGCCGGTTTGCTGATTTTTCGAGCAGATGTAATCGCCGTCGACCCACGCGCGCACTTCGTGTTCGGGCTCGCCGTAGAACCGCTGGCCGACCAGCAGCGCCCACGGAAAGACGGTGATTTCCAGCGGCGTGCCGCCGGGGTTGTAGAGCGTGACGTCTACGACGAAGCTGACCGAGCGATCGTGCTTCGGTCCGTGCGGCACGTAAAACGCTTCGGTGACGTGCAGGCGATCGGCGATCGTGAATTCGGAGATCTGCGCGTACGGAAGAAAAGTGAACTCGCGCGTGATCTGATGCGGGAAAACCGTCTGTCCCAGATCGCGCATGCGATAGGCGATCTGGTGCGTCCCGAAGATGATCTGATCCGTGTCGGCGTCCCACAGCCCGCGGATGCCGCCCTTCGCCGTCGACTGCGCGAACGATTTGAAATTCCCGAGCAGCAGGCCGTAAGGCGTCTGCGCCTCCGGTAAGACGTAAGCGCAATACTCGTTGTGCTGTGCGTCATAACTGGGTCGCATAGCGCTGGACTACGACTTCCCGGAGGGATGTCCCGCTCGCAAACGCAAGCTCAGGGCACCATGAGAGCAAGCGAGACGCTGCGCGCGCCTGCGAAGCTGAACCTCACGCTGGAAGTGCTCGGTAAACGCGACGACGGGTATCACACGCTGCGCAGCGTGATGGTTCCGGTCGATCTGTGGGACGAGCTCGAAGTCGCGCCGGCCGAACATTTTTCGTTCGCTTGCGACGCGGCCGAGCTGCAACAAGAGAACCTGGTTGAGCGGGCAGTGCATGCGCTTGCGTTACCCACTTCGAATTTCCGCATCTCGCTCGATAAGCACATCCCCACGGGCGCGGGCATGGGCGGCGGGTCGAGCGATGCAGCCGCCGTGCTGCTCGCAGCGCAGCGCGGCCTTTTCGGATCGCCGCTCTCCGCCGATTACCTCGCCGTCGCACGCTCGCTCGGTTCGGATGTGCCATTTTTTCTGACACAGACCGCCGCGCTCGTCGAAGGCACCGGCGAACGCGTCACGGCGCTCGGACCGGTGCCGCCGTGGCATGCAGTCATCGTCAAACCGCCGGTCGCCGTATCGACGGCGTGGGCCTACAACAGAATCGATGAGGCGCCGCGCGAGAGCCGGACGCGCAGCAGTTCGGCGAGCCTGCAGATGGCCGAAGCTCTTCAGCGCGCCGAGTTCTCACGCGCCGTCTCGCTGCTTCAGAACGACTTTCACGACGCGCTGGTGCCGGTGACGCCCGAGATCGCAAAAGCGGCGAATTTGCTGCGGGAGGCCGGAGCCTCGAACGCGCTGATGACGGGCTCGGGTTCGTGCGTTTTCGCGCTGATCGAAACCGACGCAGAACGCGATGCCATCGCGCAGCGCATCGCCCTGCCCGACGGATACGCAAAATTCGCATGCGCTTTTTGGAATGGGGAAGCGTGGCGGCACGCGGCATAATCGGCGTAACCGCCGTGGTGCTTGCGGGCGGTCCGCACGACGAGCTCGCCGCGCGCACGCCCGGCGCTCCGAACAAAGCCTTCGTGGCAATCGGCGGCATGGCGCTGGTCGAGCGCACGATCCGCGCGCTGCGCTCCTCCGCATCGATCGCACGGATTATCGCCGTCGCGCC
Source organism: Vulcanimicrobiia bacterium (assembly GCA_025934645.1). Taxonomy (GTDB): domain Bacteria; phylum Vulcanimicrobiota; class Vulcanimicrobiia; order Vulcanimicrobiales; family Vulcanimicrobiaceae; genus JAICWY01. The sequence goes on along the minus strand of JAICWY010000021.1, from coordinate 27,189 downwards.
CGAGAAAGTGCACGGACATCCTGCGCTCGCGCTCGCGGACGAATGCCGCCCGGATGGCGCGCGCATTCGCGAAAGCCTGCGAAACGGACTCGGCGGTTTACCGGCTTCCGCCGACGTGCTCGTCAGCACGTCGGATCTTCCGGTGCTGACCGCAGCTTCAATCGACGATTTCGTGATGCGCGCGCTCGAAAAGAACGCCGACCTCGTTTACGGCTGTCTGGAAAAGCGCACGCACATGGCAAAATATCCCAAGGTTCCTCACACGTGGGCGCCGCTACGCGACGGGACCTACTGTGGAACGGGATTCGTCACGATCAAACCGCGCGTATTGCCGTCGCTCGACCGCTTCATCGAACAGCTCGGCCACGCGCGTAAAAATCCGCTGCATCTGGCGAAGCTTTTCGGCTGGGACGTGCTGCTGCGCTTTGCGGTGCGGCGACTCTCAATCGCAGATGCAGAAGCACGCGCCTCGCGCATCATCGGCGCGCCGGTGCGCGCAGCGATCTCACCCTACGCGGAAATCGGCGTCAACGTGGATCGCGTGAGCGACATCGCACTCGCCGAAGAACTGGTCAACGGGGCGACTCCCAGCGTTTGAAGAGCGAGTGCTCGATGCCGAATTGGTCGAGCGCTTTGCCGATCGTGTGATCGACGATGTCCTCGATGCTCTTGGGCTGTGCGTACATCGCCGGCATGGGCGGCAAGATCACTGCACCCATCTCAGCGAGCTGCGTGAGCGTACGCAAGTGTCCCAAGTGCAGCGGCGTTTCGCGCACGACGAGCACCAGTCTGCGGCGTTCCTTCAAACAGACATCGGCAGCGCGCACCAGCAGGTTCGAATTGAGCGAATGCGCGATCGCGGATGCGCTGCGGATCGAGCATGGAATCACCAGCATGCCGTCCGATAGAAAGGACCCGCTGGAGATCGACGCGGCCAAATCGTCGTCGCGGTGAACCACCTGCGCGAGCGCCTCGAAGTCGCGCGCGCTCATTCCGGTCTCCAGTTCGATCGTACGTCCCGCTTGCCCGCTCATGACCAGGTGCGTCTCGACGCCCGCGCCCTGCAATGCCTGCAACGCCCGGTACGCGTAAATGCTTCCGCTGGCGCCGCTTACGCCGATCACGATCCGTCGCATGCTTGCGCCGTTATACGTAGATGGCAGGGTCGCCTCCGTGAAATTCCCAATGAGGCGGCGTGCACTCTGCAGAGCATCGCGCTTTTTTGACGTCCGCGGCCGCGTGGAGCCGCTCGGGGGACGAACGCAGCGCAGGCCGCATGCTGCGCTCGCCGTTCTCGGGTGTTCCCAATGACGTCGCCGCCGCATATACCGCGCTCGCCGCGCGGGAGGGCTCGTTGCTCGAATTGATCGAGCGCGAACGCCTTGCCGCAGGCGCCGCGTCGCGCGACACATTGATCGCGTTTCGCGCAGCGCTGCGCGATCTCGCCAACCTTCCCGCGAGTGCCGGCGACGAAGAGCGAATGCAGGCCGCCGCGCAGCGCTTTGCGCTGAGCGAACCCCAGGCGCACGAGCCGGCGGCATTCGACGGCGCATTCCAATTATGCGCGCCTGCTTCCGCCGAAGCTTCGGTAGGCGTTCGCACGCACAATCCGCGCTTCAGCGCGTCGCAATTGAACACATACGTCGAGTGCGCGCGCAAATGGTATTACCGGTATTTGTGCGCGGCGGTCGAAGACAAAGGCTCGTCGGCTTCGTACTACGGCACCGCATTTCACAACGCACTCGAAGATCTGCACAAAGAATTTCCGCAGCCCTCGCCCGATCGCTCGGAAGAGATGGACCGGAAACTGCAAGGATACATCAACGCCTCATTCGATTCGTTCCGTCAGAAATTCGATACGCCGGTCGAGCTCGAATTGCAGCGCCGCCGCGCGCGCCGCACGGCGCACAAATATGTCGATTGGCTCGTAGCAGAAGCGCGCCGCGCGCCGTTCACGGTGGTGGGATGCGAACTTCCCGCCGAGCTCCAACTGGAAGGCTTCGATTTCATCGGTTACATCGATCGCTTGGATCGCGACGACCGCACCGGCGCGGTTGCGGTGATCGACTACAAGACCGGCTCCATTGCCGCCAGCGCGGCGGAGTACCGCGAAAAAGTGCGGCTCTTCAAAGATTTCCAACTTCCGTTTTACTACTGGGCGCGCACGGAACAGGGAGACCGCGTCTCGCGGCTTGCGCTCATTCCGCTCAAAGACGCCTTGCTGGAAGTCAAACCGATCTCACTGGAAGTGGTGCCGGTTCCGGCGAGCGCAAACCGTTCGAACAGCACGACGGGCGTGATTCCAATCGCCGAATTGGAGCGCGCGAAGGCGCGCATGATTGAAGTCTGCCGCGAGCTGACTTCCGGTGAACGCTCGTCGTTCGACGTCTCGGAAGATCCGGCGGCGTGCACGTATTGCGCGTACTCGGCGGCATGCGCCAATAAGCCGTACCCCGAAGAGGACCGCTTCGGGCGGTGAGCACGTTCATTACCGGCGCGGCCGGCTGCGGAAAAAGCACGGAGCTGCTGCGGCGCGCGGACGAAGCGGCGCGGCAAAGCAGCGTGCTCGTCACGTCGTCTTCCGGCGCGTCGCTCGACGCGCTGCGCGCTCGCGCCGCCGGAAGCCGCGCGGTGTTCCGCGAACTGCATCTCGTCGCGCTTGACGTCCTGGCGGCGCATAGCGATACCGAACTGATCGACGACGTGCGCGCCGCGCAACTCTTCGAGCGCGCGGCAGAACCGCTGCTGGGTCTGGAATGGACCGAATTTCTGGAAGAAGTGGACCCGGAAGTTCCGGGGCTGCGCGCGCCGGAGCGGTTTTTGGATGCCGCGTACCGGCTCTTTTGCAAACTACGCGATGCGGCGATCTCTCCGGAGCGCTTTTTAGAGAGCGCGCTGCGAGGCGCGACGCAGTTCTACGCGAAGCCGCCGAATCTCGCGCACCCGGAGCTGCTGTATTACACCAAAGACAGCCACCGCAGCTCGCTCGATGCCGATGCGGCGGAATTGCAGCGCCAGTACCGGCGCGAGCTCGATCTGGCGAAGATTCTGGCCAAACTCTACCGGTCGTATTTGGAGCATCCCGTACGCGAAGGCTGCCTGACCTCGCGAGATGCGATCGCGGAAGCAGCCACATTGTTGAACGGCGACGCCGCGCTCAAGCGGGCAACGCGAGAGCGCTACGCACAAGCGTTTGTGGATGACGCGCAAGAACTCACGACCGGCGAACTGCAATTTCTGCAGGCGCTCTACGACGAAACCCTCGAGGGCGTAACGCTCGCAGGCGATCCCGACTCATGCACCGGCGCATTTCGCGGCGCCCGGCCCGATCGGGTTTTTGCGGTGAGCGGCGAGCGCGTGAATTTGGATGCCCAATTGCGCAGCCCGTACGCGGTGGACGTCGCCGCCCGCCACCTGCTCGGCACGCCCGGCGCGCCGCCCGTAAGTTTGGATCCCGCCGTCGGGTTAACGTTATTCCGGGCGACGACACGCCGCGCCGAAACGCAATTCGTCGCCGAACGCGTGATCGAGCTTTTGCAGAGCGGCGCCGTTCACGATGAGATCGCGATCGTGTTCCGGTCGGTGTCGAACGTGCGCGCCTACGCCGACGCGCTTCTCGAACGCAACGTGCGGGTGCAGATCGCCGGAGATCTGAACCTTTTTACCGAGCCGGAAGTCTTGGACGCGCTCGCGCCGCTTTGGTTTCTGCACGATCCCTTCCGGCACGATTATCTGTTGCGCGTCCTTTCGGGACCGGCGCTGGCACTCTCGGATGCATCGGTGTACGCGTTGTGCAGCGAACCGCCCGACGCGCAGGCGCTGCTCTTCGATGACCCCACAACGGAGCAGCAAGCACGCAGCGGCCGGTGGGACCCCAAGCGCGATCTGCGCCTGGGGTGGAACGTCTTGCGCGGCGATCAAGATCCGCGGTTGAGCGCAACGGCGCAAGAACGTTTGCGCGAACTACGCGCGAAGCGCGAAGCGTGGCTGCTTGCGCAGTGCGCCCTGCCGCTACCGGAACTGGCGCGCACCGTTTGGGGCGACGCCCTCGCTGCTGCCGGACCGCCCGGAAGCGCCCGCGCTGCGTACCAGCAACAAACGCTTACGCGCTTGCACGAACGCATGGCTGAATTCGCATCGAGGCACACCGGCGCAACGTTGGCCGCCTTTTTGGAAGATGCACAGCACCGCATCGAGAGCGCGTTTGAAGCGTGGGAATGCACCGAACACGCCGGCGCGGTTCGTATCGTGAGCATCGACGCCGCCCGCGGGCGCGAATTCGATCACGTTATACTGCCGAACGTGCGCGCGGGTGCGTTTCCACGCTGGTACGCGCCCGACGCATTTCTGTACAGCCCGAGTTTGGGCATGATCGCCAAAGAGAACGTCGGGGAAGCGCGCGCCGCGCGCACCGCGAAGTTCACGTATTACATGTTCCGCACGAAGGCGCGCGAGGCGTATAATCGCGGCGAACGGCGCGCTTTCGTGTACGCGATGCGCAGGGCGCGCAGAAGCCTGCTCGTCACGGCCAGCGAGCGCGCAACGCGAGGCGTAAGCGCACCGGAGTTTTTGGCGGAGCTGCAAGCGGCGAGACTCCCGGGGACCGTCGATCTTTCGGATCGCTGGCATCCCGCGCGGACGACGTATTCCGGATGAGTTTCGAGCTGCGCGAAATGAACGCGGAGGAGTACGCCGCCCGCGTGTTGCCGCACACGCACGCGCTTTGGGCGGCCGGCAGGCCGATGGACGCCTACGTCTCACAAACCTCGTCGCTCGCGCAATCTGCGTACGGGCGTAAGTCGTACCGCACTTTCTCGCTTGCCGGCGACGCGGGAAGCGACCTGGCCTCGTTCAAACGCTACGAACGCGCGGCGATCGCCGAGGGGATTCCGCTGCGCGCTATCGGCATCGGCGCCGTCTTCACGCCCGAAGATCGCCGGAAGTGCGGCTACGCCAGCGCGATGCTCGGCCTAGCGCTGGATCGTGCGAAAAACGAAGGCTTCGACTTTGCGTATTTGTTCTCGGACATCCATCCGCAATTTTACAAGGAACTCGGCTTTCGCGAATTGCCGTCGCGCGCGATTTCGCTGCGGGCCGACGCGCTTGCATACACGCGCGTCGCAGTCGAGCCCATTGGCGAACGCGACTGGAGCGGCGTCCGCAAATGCTTCGAGACGATGGACGGCACGCGCGAATGGCGTTTTTTGCGCTCGCCGAGTCTGTGGGAGTGGCTGCGCTTACGGCGCAGCGCGCAAGGCGCCTTTGAAGACGGCCACTTCGCAGATCTGCTGGTTCGCGGCAATCGCGGCATTGCCGCGTACGTGCTCGGGCGGAGGGAACCCGCGCGCGATGCATACGTTCTCGAAGAATTCGGCTGCACCGATGCCGGGAGCGATCTGATCCCGGCGCTTTTGCGCAGCGCGGCCGCCGATCTCCGCCGCATCGCGGGGTGGCTTCCGCCCGACGGCGCCCGGCGGCTTCTGCCGCGCGGTTCGGTTCGCCGCCGCGCAGATGCGATCTGGATGATCGCGCCGCTCAGTGCGAACGGAACGCGTTTTTTAGGGCGCGCCCAGGCCGCATCGCCGGCCGACGGCGTGTGGCCGCTGGATCACATTTAAAACAAGCTCTGTTGACGCGGCTCCCCCACGATGAGCGAAGCCACGCGCGTTCCGAGCAGACGTACCGCTTTATTCGATAAATCGGCGCGCCGGAGGCAATGCACCGCGGCGTAATAGATGCGCCGCGCTTCCGCCGTAGGTTCGGCAAGATTCGTCTGACGCGCGACAATCGTAAAATCGGAACGTTTGATTTTAATGCCGATCGTGCACGCGCAGAGGCCTTCCCGCTCGAGCTTTTGCGCGAGTTCGATCGCTTGTTCGCGCAAGACTTCGCGCAGGCGGCGCTGATCGCGCACGTCGTATTCGAACGTTTCTTCCGTTGAAATAGACTTCGTTTCGCGATCCGCTTCGACCGGACGCGTGTCGTTGCCGCGCGCGAGCTCCCGCAGTTCCAATCCCCAGGAACCGAAGATCGCTTTGCACTGATCGTCCGGGAGTGCCGCGACGTCCCCGATGGTGGTGATGCCTCGCTCTTGCAGGCGCGTTTGCGTCTTAGGGCCGACGCCCCACAGGCGTCCCACGGGACGCGGCGCGAGAAACGCGGCCTCCTCGCCCGGGCGCAGCATGTGCAGGCCGTTCGGCTTGCACGAATCCGAGAGAATCTTCGCGACCATCTTTCCGGTCGCAACACCGGCGCTAACCGTCAGTCCGACGGCCGTAAGAATCTCATCGCGGATCGTTTGCGCCAGCCGGGCGGCTTCTTCGGGTGAGACGGAACCGAGATCGACGAACGCCTCGTCCATCGAGAGTCCTTGCACTTTATGGCCGCGGCTTTCGAAGATCCGGAAAATCTCGCGCGACACGTCGCGGTATTTCTGCATGTTCGGCGGCACGACGACGAGCTGGGGACACGCCTGCAACGCCTTATAGAGCGGCACCGCGGACTTCACGCCGAACGGGCGCGCTTCGTACGAAGCCGTGAGCACGACGGCACGCCGGCTCGAACCCGCAACGGCCACCGGTTTTCCGCGCAGCGTTGGATTATCGCGTATTTCGACGCTCGCATAAAACGCATCGACGTCGAAGTGCGAGATCATTTTAAAAGGCGCTGCGGCCTAGCAGTCGTCCCCACTGCACATCGTGTGCGGGACGACATGCTCCCTTCCTGGTCGCTATCCGCGCCCCCCATCTGCGGTGGGGCCCCCACGACCTCATGGCGCCTCGTCCGTTCTGCCACTGTACACTCTCCCCGAGGGCGCCGCTTAAACTGCGTGGCCGGCGCCTTTGAAGATGGCGCGGATCGTTTCCATGTTGCGCAGGTCGTCCGCTTCTTCGCCCGGGGTTTCCAGGATTGCGGTTTTATCGCGCAGCTCCGGCCGCATTGCCAGAGCGCGGAAGCCTTCGAAACCGATGTTCCCTTCGCCGATGTGATGATGGCGATCGCGGTTGCCGCCCAGCGGCACTTCGGTGTCGTTGAAATGGAACATGTGCACGCGATCCAGACCGATCGTTTCGGCGGCTTCATACAAGAACCGGTCGACGCCGGGCTGAGAATTGATTTCATATCCGGCCGCCCACGCGTGCGCCGTGTCCAGACAGACGCCCAGATGCGGATGATCGAGCGATTTGATAAAGCGCCCCAGCTCTTCGAGCGTGCCGCCGCACAGCGACCCTGCGCCGGCCGAATTCTCGAGCACTAAATACACGTCCGGTCCGATGCCTTCCAGCGCTTCTTCCAACAGCCGGCAAGCCGAGACGAAACCTTCGTTGCGATCGCGCTTTCCGTACGAACCCAAATGCGTGTTGACGTAACGGATGCCGCCGGCTTCAGCCGACGCGAGATCCGCCTTCAGCAAGCCGAGCGAACCGGCCATGATCTTCGGATCGTCGCTCGCCAGATTGATCAGATACGGCGTATGGATCGCGCACGGATCGATGCCGGCTTCCCGGCGGGCCGCTTTGAAAGATTCGAGCGCCGGTCTATTCGGCGGCGAAGTACGGTAGCTGCGCGGATTGCTCGAGAAAATTTGGATCGCCGAGCATTTCAACCGCTTGGCGTAGTCGATCGCCGCCGCGTAACCGGCGCTTACGCGGACGTGCGCTCCGATCCGCATTAGCGCTTCTTCGCCAAGTAAAGATATTGCAGGTACGCAAGCGGAAGCGCCGGATTTCCCGCGCCGAAACGCTCGTGCAAGCGCCGCTCCAGTTCCGCGAAATAGCGTTCGCTGTTCTCGCCGAGCGCGTCGCGCGTGCTGCGCCGGGAGCGTTCTTCTCCGACGTACTGCTCGAGCGGCATCGCGCTACGCCACGGAAGTACGCGTAACGTTTGGTCTACCAAGCCCGCCGCGCCGTAAAACTCGCGAAATCCGCCGCTCAAGCCGTTTGCCGGCGGCTCAACGCCTAGCGAGCGGAACGTTTCGCAAGTGATCTCGCTCACCGGATCTTGCGTCATCAGTTGTTTCCACCAGATTGCGACGATGCCGCCGGGTCGAAGCACCCGCTCGATCTCGCCGAACGCTTTGAGGCGGTCGAACCAATGAAACGCCTGCGCGCTGATTACGACGTCGAAGCGCTCGCCGGTAAAGGGTAAGCTCTCCGCCGAAGCTTGTACGAATTCCGCATGTGGTATCGCGGCTCGCGCTTTGGCAAGCATCGCTTCGGACGGATCGACGCCGGTTACCGGAAAGCCGTTCGACGCAAACGGCATCGCGGCGATGCCGGTCCCGCATCCGAGGTCCAAGATCGACACGCCGCGGCGTAACCCGAACGCCGCGATCGTGTCGTACAATTCACCGGAATATCCCGTGCGGTTGGCGGCGTACGCCTCCGCAAGCGGCTGCCACGGGTCGGGGCTCATGCCTGTTCTTCGGAAACGCTCTCGGACTGCGGCTCTTCGGCCTGCGGCTCTTCCGTTTGCACGGGAACGTTTGCAGTCAGGTTGGCGGTGAGCAGATCCAACTCCAGCGGTTGCCCTTGCTCGAGTTCCATGGGCGGCAGATCGTCGAGCGAACGCAGCCCGAACGACTCCAGGAATTCAGGCGTCGTTTTGTAGAGCATCGGGCGGCCGACCACGTCTTTACGGCCGGCTTCGTCGATGAGTTTCCGATCCACCAGCGTTGAAACGACGCTATCGGAGGCGACCCCGCGGATGGATTCGATTTCGCTCTTCGTGACGGGCTGCATGTATGCGACGATCGCCAGCGTTTCAAGCGCAGGCGTCGACAGGCTGGATTTGGGCGGCAGCAGATAGGCTTCGACCACTTCGCGCGCAGACGGCGCACTGGCGAATCTGTAGCCCCCCGCAATTTCGCGCAGCACGATGCCGCGTTCGGCGTACTCGGCCTCAATTTGCTGCAGCGCCGCGGCGACTTCCACTTCCGTCGCGTGCGTGAGCTTCGCGATTTGCTTGATCGTCAGCGATTCACTGGCCACGAAAAGCAGCGCCTCAATAGGACGGCGCAGCAGTTCGACGGTCTCGATGGTTTCTTGTTCTGTTTCTGTCGTATTCACTTAGGTGTTCGCAGGTGCGGTGATCGGAAAGACGCGGATATCGTCGAACAGCTCCGGCTGTTCGAAATCGACCCGGTGACGCCGGATGAGTTCCAGGATCGCCAAAAACGTGACGATGATGGACTCACGCGACATGCCCAGTTCGTGACAGAGTTTGGAGAAGAGCGCTTCGCCGTCCTCGCGGACGCGGCGCATGATGTAATCCATCGATGCCATGAGCGAGAGCCGCTCGCGCGCGATCGTGCGCTTTTCCGGACGAGCGGTACGAAGCATTGCAATGAACGCGCGCGTGAGTTTCTCCGGATCGACGCGATAGCGCTGACGCAACTCGCTGACCGGGTCGCCCGTGTCGCGGTAATAATACGACGATGCTTCCAGCTGGCGCGTGCGCAGTTCCTCGCCCACTTCACGGTACTTCGAGTACGCGATGAGGCGCTGGCGCAGACGCTCCTCGACTTGCTCGGGCGTCTCGCCCTCTTCGTCCTGAAACTCGCTCGGGATCGGCGGCAGCAGCGCTTTGGATTTCAAAAAGACCAGCGTGGCGGCGATCACCAAATACTCGGCGGCGATCTCGACGTCGAGCGCATCCATCATCGAAATGTACGTCAAATACTGCTCCGCGACGGTGGCGAGCGGAACAGTGGCGATATCGAGCTGCCGTTCTTTGACCAGGCTGAGCAGCAGGTCCAGCGGGCCGTCGAAAACCTCGAAACTGACGCGCAGCTTGAGCTGCTCGCCGGCGTTCTGAGAATCTTCGGTAGCCGCGGAAAGAACTTGGGGATCCGTTAGACTCAAGAGGTTCTCTGTTCTGCCGTCCTCGCGACGATCGGAACGTCGCCGAATGCTGTGGGATTCGCGATCAGATAGTCGAGGCCCAAATCGATTAACCGCTTTTCGTTCACGTATTTGAGCGCCTTCTTCGCCGCCATGACGTCGAACCAGCGCGCCTCGTCTACTTCGTGATCGTGGTTCGCCGTGTCGCCGCTCAAATACCGCATCAGGTAGAACGTTACCGACTTTTTATGTTTGGCGCGGTTCAGGTAGAACCAATACGAAATGTCGTTGAGTTTGACGATGAGCTCAGCCCAGCAGCCCGTCTCTTCGCGAACTTCGCGAAGCGCGGCCTGCTCGTGCGATTCTTTCGCTTCGACATGGCCTTTGGGCAACGTCCAAACACGCGGCGTGCCGCGTCCGATGAGCAGTGCATCGTACGTCGACTCGCGGCGGCGTAGCACTAGCCCACCAGCCGAAACCTCGTATTTGATTCGCATCTAAAAGCCCCTAAAAGGACCGGAAAGGCGCCCCCAACGGGCGCCTCCTGTTACCTCAATTATACCGGAGGCCTCCAAGAAGCGGCCTGCGGAAGGTGGCCCCTTTTTCGCGCCGGCAGGGGGGTCATAGGCCCTACTACCGGCAGGCGAGCGACCTTACGGCCGCCTTGGCTCCGGATTGGATGGTCAGCTCCCAACCCGCTGCCGGGCAACCTGCCCCCGAGGCGTGACCGGCCGCGTTCAGCACGAGCGAAAAGGGCGGCGGTCCGAGTGTCTTATCGCGCACCGATGCGTCGATTTCAAACGGCGGCGCACCGCCAACGGAAATTTCCGTGCCGGCATTCTGCGGCGCGAACGTCATCGTCGCGCTGCCGCTTGCAGAAGCGGCGGCACGCGCATAGGCAAGCGCCGCGTCGAACTGCGCGACCGCGCTGTGCTCGGCGGCAGGCTGCGAGCTGAGTGAAGTGCTGAAAAAGAACGCGGCGACCGTTGCTACGATCGCCGCGACGATAACCGCCTCGAGAAGCGAGAAACCGCGCTGGCTCATAGCGCGGTCAGTGCCCGCGCTATGCCGTCGCCGGACGCCAGCGCAGATCCGGCTGCCGTGCTGCTTTCGTTTCGTCTAAGCGCCCGACGACGGTGTACTGCGGCGCCGCCATGATAGCTTCGGGATCGCTCTTTGCCGCTTGCACGATCTCGCGCAGCGCGCCGATAAATTCGTCGAGCGTTTCTTTCGACTCCGTCTCGGTCGGTTCGATCATCAGGCACTCCGGCACGATGAGCGGAAAGTACATGGTCGGCGCCATGAACCCGCGATCCAACAACGCTTTGGCGATGTCGAGCGCGCGCACGCCGGTCTCTTTCTTGAGTTCCTGCGCGGAGGCGACGAACTCGTGCCGGCAGATTTCATCGTACGGCGTATCGAGAAAATCGCGCACCTTCACGCGGATATAGTTTGCGTTGAGCACCGCCAGCTGCGAGACTTTCGTGAGCCCTTCGGCGCCGTTCGCATAGATATACGCGAGCGCGCGCACGCAGTGCGCGAAGTTGGACCAGAACGAACGCATGGGACCGATCGATTTCGGGCGGTCGAAATCCAGCCAAAACTCCAGTTGGTCGCTGGGCGCGCGATCCGCGTGCGCGGCGCCGTTCGTCTTCTTCCGCGAACGCACGTACGGCGTCGGCAAAAAATCGACCAGGTGCGCGGCTACGCCGACGGGGCCGTGTCCGGCTCCGCCGCCGCCGTGCGGAATGGTGAACGTCTTGTGCGTGTTGAGATGCATCAAGTCAAAGCCCATGTCGCCGGGGCGCGCATTGCCCATCAACGCGTTGGCATTCGCTCCGTCGTAATACATCAATCCGCCCGCTTCGTGCACGGCCTGCGTGATCTCGTGGATGTGGTCTTCGAACAATCCAAGGGTGTTCGGATTGGTCATCATACACACCGCGGTATCCGGCCCGAGCACCTTTTTGAGTTCGTCCACGCTCACGCGGCCGCGCTCGTCGCTCTTGAGCGAGATGACTTTGAAGCCGCACATCGCAGCCGATGCGGGATTCGTTCCGTGCGCCGTATCCGGCACGATCACTTTGTCGCGCTGCGTCTCACCGCGATCTTTAAAATACGCTTTCGCGATGAGGAGCGCAGCGAGTTCGGCGTGCGCGCCGGCCGATGGGTTGAGCGAAAACGCCGCCATGCCGAAAAGCGAGCAGAACGTGCGCTCTAGTTCCCACATGATCTGCAGCGCGCCTTGCGAGAGTTCGTCCGGCGTGTAGGGGTGCAGATCGCGCAGCGCCGGCAGCGAGGCCATCGCATCGTTCACGCGCGGATTGTACTTCATCGTGCACGATCCGAGCGGATAGAAGCCGACGTCGATGCCGAACGTGCGCTGTGAGAGACGCGTGAAATGCCGGACTACGGCAAGTTCGCTATTGTCGGGCAGCGGAAGATGGCCGCGCAGCACGTCTTTCGGCAGATAATCCGTCAGTGGCGCGCCTTCGTCCACGTACCGGTTGGCGCGCCCGTCCTGACCTTGTTCGAATATCAGCGGCGATGCCGTGTGGTCAGACGCGAACCGTGTCATGGACAACCTCTTGAAGCGTGGCGGCCAGCGTTTCGATATCGGCCGCACTAGTGAGTTCGGTTGCGGCCATCAGGATGCAGTCCGCATATTCGGGATAGAAACGTCCCAGATCCACACCGCCCAAAATACCGCGTTTTTGCAGTTCTGCAAGCACTTCTCGCGCGGGACGGTGCACGTTCACCACGATCTCGTTGAAGAACGGCGCGTCGAATTGCAGCGTGCAGCCCGGAACCGAACTCACGCGCGTCGCGAGTTCGCGCGAGCGTTTTAAGTTCGCAGAGGCGGCGTCGCGCAGGCCGGTCTTGCCCATCAGCGCCAGATAAATCGTCGCGATGAGCGCGCAATGCGCCTGATTCGTGCAGATGTTCGACGTCGCGCGTTCGCGCCGGATGTGCTGCTCGCGAGCCTGCAGCGTGAGCACGTACGCTTCGTTGCCGTGCACGTCGCCGGTTTTGCCGACCAACCGTCCCGGAATGCGGCGCATGTGCTCTTTGCTCGAGGCGATGAAGCCGACATACGGTCCGCCGTACGCCTGCGCCACGCCGAAACTCTGCGCTTCCCCGGCGACGATCTCCGCACCCCAAGATGCCGGCGTTTGCAGCGCGGCGAGCGACAGCGCTTCCGCAACGACGCCGATGAGCACGGTGCCGCTCTCGCGGATCGCATTTTGCGCTTGGGAATCGGGCGTGTCGACGTTGCCGAAGAAGTTGGGCGACTGCACGGCGACCGCGGCATACTCTTTGCCTGCAACCCGCGCGGCGATGCCGGAGAGATCCGTCGTGCCGTCCTCGGCAACGGGCAGCTCGTCTATCGTGACGTCGAGTCCGTCGCAGTACGTCTTGAGAACGGCGCGATAGTTCGGATGAATGGCGCGCGAGACCAGAATCTTCTTGCGGCCGTTGGCATTGATCGACATAATCGCCGCTTCGGCGAGCGCCGTCGCGCCGTCGTAGACGGAGGCGTTCGCGATATCGAGGCCCGTGAGCAGGCAGATGTAGGTCTGCCACTCGTAGATCGCTTGCAGGTAGCCTTGCGAGACTTCAGCTTGATATGGGGTGTACGCCGTCAGAAACTCACCGCGCATGGCGAGCGCGGCGATCGCCGGCGGCGCGTAGTGCCGGTAAGCACCCGCGCCTAGGAATGAAACGCAGCTCACGCCGGTGTTTTTCTTGGCGAAGTGCTCGAAACGCCGGACGATGTCGGATTCGGCGAGGGCCGGAACGATGTCCAGCTGCTCGCGAATCTTCACCGCATCGGGAACTTTGACGAGATCCTCGAGCGAGGCGGCGCCGATCGCCTCGAGCATCTGCGCGATATCGCGCTCGGTATGTGGTGTGTACACGGGGTTATTCTTGCGTGAGTTGTTCGTAATCGGCTGCCGAAAGCAGGCCGGAGGTTTGGCTCGCGTCGCTCAGGCGCAGTTTGAACATCCAGCCGCCCGCGAACGGTTCGCGGTTGACGAGCGCGGGATCGTTCTCGAGTTCGCCGTTGACTTCGGTAACTTCACCGCCGATCGGCGTAAACAGATCCGAAACCGCCTTAACGGATTCGACCACACCGACGGTGCCCATCTGTGCGACGTGCGCGCCGACTTTCGGCAGTTCGACGTAAACGATGTCGCCCAACGAATTCTGCGCGTAGTCGGTGATGCCGATCGTAGCGACGTCGCCCTCGACCTTCACCCACTCGTGCTCTTTGCTGTACAGCAGATCTGCCGGCTGCGCCAATTCCTAACTCCTCTTGTAGAACGGTAACGGGACGACGGTCGCTCCATACGCCGTGCCGCGGATGTGAACCACGACGGACGTGCCGGGAGCGGCGGCATCTTTTTCGAGCAATGCGGTGGCAATGTTCTTGTTCTGCACCGACGGTGCAATGGAACCGCTGCGAATCTCGCCGACTTTGCGGTCGCCCAAGAACACGTGGTAGCCTTCGCGCGCCGGCGCGCGGCCATCCATCACGATGCCCGCGATGCGAGCGTACTCGTCGTTCTGCGCTTGCGTCTGCAGAGCGTCTTTTCCGGCGAACGACGGTTTATTGAATTTGATCGCCCACTGCAAGCCCGCTTGCACCGGCGTGATCTCTTCGTTGAGCTCGTGCCCGTACAGCGGCATGCCGGCTTCCAAACGCAGCACGTCGCGAGCCCCGAGGCCCGCGGGAATCAAGCCGGCATCCGCGTTGTCGCGCAGCAGCGCGTTCCAAATCTCGGCCGCATCGGCGCCGTCGACAAAGAGTTCGAAACCATCTTCACCGGTGTAACCGGTGCGGGCGATAACGGCGGGTTTGCCGTACACCGTGCCCTCGGCGCAGAAATAATATTTGAGTGCGTTTACATCCACGTCCGTGTGGGGCGCGAGCACCTGAACCGATTTCGGTCCCTGAATGGCGATCAGCGCGTTCTTGCCGTGCAGGCTCGTGAGTTTGACGCCGTCCTTTAGATTTGCATTGAGATGCGCCCACATCTTCTCCGCGTTGCTCGCGTTGACGACGAGCAGCCAGCGGTTCTCGAGCTTGTAGAAAATAACGTCGTCGAGCGCGCCGCCGTTTTCCGCGGTGAAGATGTTGTAGCGCGCCTGCATCGGTTTCATCGTGCCGACCGCGTTGATCGTGAGCTCGTCGGCCCACGCTGCGACGCCGTCGCCTTCCAGAATGAACTGGCCCATGTGCGAGAGATCGAACAGCCCGGCGTTATGGCGCACCGCCTCGTGCTCTTTGAGAATGCTCGAATACTGCACGGGCATGTCGAATCCGCCGAACGGAATCAACCGCGCCCCCAGGCGCACGTGCTCCTCGTACAGCGCGGTACGTTTGGCCGCCGTCTCTTGAGTCGTCACTTATTGGGTTTCTCTTCCGGATAGCTGTTAAGGAAATTCAGCGTGGCGTGGGCCACGAGTTTGTCGCCGCTGCGCACGTGGACTTCCCCGTATACGATGCGGCGCCCAGCCTTGAGGACGGTTGCTTCCGCGACGAGATCGTGAGGCGCCAACGCGGGCGCGAGGTAATTACACTGCAGCGCCACGGTGGTGGTGTTTTGATCGCGGCCGTAAATCGAGGCGAGCGCCACGTAGAAACACGTGTCGCACAAACTGACGATCGCGCCGCCGTGGACGGCGCCGGTGCCGTTTGAAATCTGCGAGCGGTACGGCATGCGCATCACCGCGCGCCCGTTGCCGACGCTCTCCAATTTTAAATCGAGAAGTTCGACGAAATGTGACTTCTCTTTATCCCACTGCCGGCGGGCCTGGTCCTGATCTATCGAAGCCATGGGCTCTCCCACTGTAGCGAAGGCGCGCTTCTTCGCCTATTGCTTTTGTGCTTCCGGGGCGGCGCCGGCGTAGGCGTCGTAGGCGGCGCGGAAGTTGAGCGTCCCGCCGTGCAGCCAGTGCGCGCCGTCCACTGGGAGTGCCGCGCCGCTGACCCAGTTCGCCTCGTCCGAGCAGAGCCAGAGCGCCGCGCGGGAGACGTCGCCGGTCTCGCCCAGGCGCCCAAGCGGAACCTGCTTCACGACCGTCGCTTCCACGTCCGCGATGCTCCAGAGATTTTTATCGGTGCCTTCGGTGTGAATCGGGCCGGGCGCGATTGCGTTCACGCGGATGCCGAACTGTCCCCATTCCGCGGCCAGGGTGCGCGTCATTGCCAAGACGCCCGCCTTGGCGCAGGCCGAGTGCAGCGCGCCCGGCTCGCCGCTCCACGCATATGTCGCGATGATGTTCAAAACAGCGCCGCGCGCCTTGCGCAGCTCATCGAACGCGTAGCGCGTGCAGTGGAACGTGCCGTTGAGCACGATGTCGACGACCGATTTAAAACCGTTCGGCGAGAGCTTCTCCGAGGGTGCGACGAAATTTCCGGCGGCGTTGTTGACGAGCACGTCAAGCCGTCCCGTGCGCGCCACGATCTCACGGGCGGTTGCTTCGACCCGCTCGGGATCGCGCACGTCGCAAGCGATGCCGAACGCGCTTCCGCCGGCGCTTTCGATGAGCGCAACGGTTTCATCCAACGGTTCTTTCCGGCGGCCGATCGCACATACCGCCGCGCCTTCCTTCGCGAAGGCTTGGGCCATTGCGCGCCCGAGTCCCGATCCGCCGCCCGTCACCCACACCGTTTTGCCGGCATAGCGGCCGGCGTTCAAAACGTCTCTCCGGCTTTGGCCAGTTCGCGGCGCAAATACAGGGGCAGCGCGAAGATGCGCCGGTGCGTGGTGCCGTCGTAGAAGAAATTCTCGCCTTTGAGCTTATCGCAATACGCGTTTACAACGCTCTCTTCCAAGCGCGAAAGATCCACCGCATCGCTGCACGCGATGAACGCCCAATCGTTGTCGAATGCCGGCACGTGCGTGTAAAAGGAAACGACGTGTTTGTAATAGCCGCGCAGAGTGCGCGCCATCTTCGCATGGAGCGACATGTTGTGGAAACCGGCAGTGCTGGCTTGCAGCACGTAAACGCCGCCGTCCGCCAACCGCGCTTTTATATCGCGAAAGACTTCATCGCAAAAAAGCGGATTGCTGGGAGAATCCTCGAGCGGCTCGGTGAGATCCGAGATAATGACCCCGTAGCGATCGGGATCGTCCGCTAGAAATTTAAGCGCGTCTCCGACGATTACACGCGCGCGCGGGTCGTCGAACGCGCCGGCGGACCACTCGGGAAGATACCGTTTCGAAAGGTCGACGACATCGCCGTCGATGTCGACCATCGTGCAGCGCCGCACGTCCGGATGACGCAGCACTTCACGCAGCGTCGCGCCTTCACCGCCGCCCAAAATCAGCACGTCGGAGCGATCGGCCGCGCCCGCCATCGCCGGATGCACCAGCGATTCGTGATAGATCTTCTCGTCGTGCTGAGCGCTTTGCGTGTCGCCGTCGAGGATGAGCATCTTGCCGAGCACGGGCGTACTTATCACGCCGATGCTTTGAAACTGCGAGCGTCCGGCGTAATAAACTTGCTCGATCGCGTGGTGGTGCTGCTCCGTCGGGAAAAACTCCTCGACGTACCATTGCCAGTGTTCCGTTTTGGGCATGGCCCGGGGTGTTCGCTTAGTGCTGCACCAAACCCGCCGCCATGCCGAAGCCGCTGACCGACGCCTGATCCGTTACTTGCACGGGCATACCGCCCACCGGCACGGCCGGAACCGCGACGAAAGCGAAGCCGCCGACCGGTGCCGTTACGGTCGCGCTCGAGGCGTTGAGCGGCGCAGCGTATGCACCGTTCAACGAGGTGGAAGCGCCGAACTGGTCGGCGTACGTGCCCGTGAGTGAGAGCGAACCGAACGCGAAGCGCGGAGTGGAGGGCGTCACGCCCGCAGTTCCCGCCGCCATCGCGAGCGCGAAGTCGTCGAGCAGCGTTCCAGGTGCTTGTTGCGTCACGGCCTGCAAATTTTGCGCGCCCGTAACGCCGCTGGTTTCCATGGCGTGCGCGTACGCGTCGCCGCCGAAACGGTCGTGCAAGTAGCGTTGGAACAAATACGCGCCGCCGTAGCAGCCGCCCGCGCAGTTGTATTGCGCCGATCCGCCGCCCCACGCCGAGGAGTCGATGCCGCTGAACTGCGTGATCGAAAAGCTTGCCGGATTCGCGAGGAATGCGTTTGCGCGCGCCAGCGCGTCATCCGCGTCAAAGTGCAGCCCGCGCGAACCGTACATGTTCTCGACTGCGAGGTCTTGCGCGAGCATCGAGAGCCCTTCGTTGATGAACGGCGCTTCGTTGCCGTCGAAGCTGCTGCTCGAAGCGCCCGGCGCAAGCAGGGTGTGGTTCACGAAATTGATCAGGTGCTGCAGTTCGTGAGCGGTCGAACGGACCAAATCTTCCTGCAACTCGTACGTGGCGCCGTTACGTTGGAACCAACCCACGAAGATGAACGGCGCTTCATTGGATTCGTACGAAGTGCTGCCGCCGTTCAAGCAATTCAGCGCGCCCTGATGCATCATATTCGCGCCGCTGAAATAGCCGCCGGTGCCGCCAAGGTTTTGCGGATTGACCACCAGCATGTTGATGCGCCGATCGGCCGGCTCCGAAATGTAGGCGGACGCCGTGCCCGCAGAAGCGCCGCCGGAGGAACACGATTTGTATTGCGGCTGCAGACCGGGGGCGTTCGTGCCGTAGTCCGGCGAGGCGAAATGCGCCGTGTCCGACGCGTACGCGTTTTCGAAGTCCGATGCGATCTGCGCGGCCGTTGCAGGCAGCGCCGACGAGGAGAACGATGAAGACGCCGACGCGCCGCTCAGCAGTGAATTGTCCACCCAAATGTTGCCGTGCGCGCTTTGCACGAGCAGTGTCGAAGGTACCTGAACGT
Source organism: Vulcanimicrobiia bacterium (assembly GCA_025934645.1). Taxonomy (GTDB): domain Bacteria; phylum Vulcanimicrobiota; class Vulcanimicrobiia; order Vulcanimicrobiales; family Vulcanimicrobiaceae; genus JAICWY01. The sequence goes on along the minus strand of JAICWY010000021.1, from coordinate 8,487 downwards.
TCGTACGTCCGGCGCCGGAAAGCGAACTTTGCTGCACCCACAACGACGCGTTCGCGCCGGGCTGCAGCGTCGAAGGCATAACGCTTTGCGTGCGGATCGCCGGAGCGCTTGATGTGCCGGTGCGGATCGACGCGAGGCGGGTGAGCAGCGCGCGATCGTCGGCCGGGAACGCTTCCACGCCGCCGATGTGCGGCGGCGGCGCGGCCAGCCGCGTAGCGCTCTGCGCCCGGGTTGCCACGCTTTGGGGAACAGTGCCGCTTTGAACGACCAGCGAGTCGGTTTGGAATGCGCTGCCGGTACTCGTGTCGCTCGACATGACCGCGACGAACGCTTCGTGCGCGCCTGCCGGGATGGTGCCGCTGCTCGAGAGCGGTCCCGTGCTGGAAAGGTACTGCACGGGGCCACCGGCGTTACTCTGCGCCGCCGGCGTCGCCAGGGCGGGCATGACCGCCACGCCTGTGGCTTGCGTACCGCCGCCTCCGCCGCCCCCACAGCCTGCCAGGCCCAGGGTCAAAAGCAAAACTCCAACAGCGTGTAAACGCCGGCTGCTCCACTTGCTCACACCCAAAATATCGGCAGCATTAGGGCTAAAGGACGCTTGCTTTTACCAAATCAAAACGGCGCATGCTTGCACACGCGCCGTTTTAGAGTCCTAAGGGTCGAGAGTTTACGCGGTCAGCGGCCGGTCCTCGGCTTCTGTAGCCGTCACCACGTGGGTGAACGTGCCGTTTTTGGCTTCGATTCCGCGCTTGAATTCCGTGGTCAGCATGTTTTTCGCGCCGAGCACTTTCGCGGCGTGCTGGCACGCCAGCCACGGGTCGGTATGGTCGCCGCACGTGTAAAAGTCCATCGCGGCATAACCCTTCTCGGGCCATGTGTGGATGGACAGGTGCGATTCCGCTAAAATCACGGTCCCCGAAACGCCCTGCGGTTCGAACCGGTGAAAGGCGCTCTCCATAATGGTCGCCTTAGCGTCCTTGGCTGCGCGGATCATCATGGCGTGGACGGCATCGACGTCCGTAAGGGCCTTCGGGTCACAACCCGACAGCTCGCACACAATGTGCGTACCGAGTGCCTTCAATTTTTGTCTTCTCTCCTCGACCTTGGGGGAAATCCCACCTCCGGACCACGTCGGCTGGCGCCTGCAGTGCAGTCACGTCCCCGACCTATCGACGAACTCTTGCCGGCGCTTTTCGGTGCGCGAGCGGCTCGCCGCGATGGCGCGTTTGGGCGCGCCTCCCATAACCGTAGACCCTACCAGATGGTGAGGGTCCGGCGCCTATGATAGCCCCTCAGACCCCCCCTGTAAAGGACTTCCGTTCAAAAAAGTTCGCAGCGCCTTCCCCTAGCCGCAACGCCTTTGCGACGGAATGGGTATAAGATAGTGAAGATACGACTTCATTATCTTGACTATCGCGCCCCCCGGCGGTAGCCTATCCGGGACAGCCCTATAAAGAGGAAGCAGCACTAAACACGCATGGCGACGCAACTCAAGCCGGCCCCGATCGCGGATGACTACCGCCACGGGTTCCACGACCCCGAAAACTACGTCTTCAAGTCCGACAAGGGCCTGACGCGAGAGATCGTCGCGCGCATTAGCGCGATGAAAGACGAACCGCAGTGGATGCGCGACTTCCGCCTCAAGGCGTTCGACGTCTTCCAAAGCAAGCCGATGCCCACATGGGGCGACACCAAGCTGCTGGGCGAGATCGATTTCGCGGACATCCACTATTTCGTGAAGTCGACGGATCGCACGGAGCGCTCTTGGGACGACGTCCCGGACGATATTAAGCGCACGTTCGATCGCCTGGGCATCCCGGAGGCCGAGCGCAAGTTCCTCGCCGGCGTCTCCGCGCAGTACGAGTCCGAGGTCGTCTATCACAACGTCAACAAAGAGCTCGAAGCGCTCGGCGTGCTGTTTTGCGACATGGATACCGCGGTCAAGCAGTATCCCGAGATCGTCCAAAAATATTTCGCGACGATCATTCCGGTCGCCGACAACAAGTTTGCCGCGCTGAACTCGGCCGTGTGGTCGGGCGGTTCGTTCATCTACGTTCCGCCGGGCGTCGAAGTCAAGATGCCGCTGCAAGCCTACTTCCGCATCAACGCGGAGAACATGGGCCAGTTCGAGCGCACGCTCATCATCGCCGACAAAGGCGCGAAGGTTCATTACATCGAGGGCTGTACCGCTCCGAAGTTCTCGACCAGCTCGCTGCACAGCGCGGTGGTCGAACTGATCGCGATGGAAGACGCTTCCATCCGGTACACCACGATTCAAAACTGGTACCGCAACATTTACAACCTCGTCACGAAACGCGCGTATGCGCACAAGAACGCGACGGTGGAATGGGTCGACGGTAACATCGGATCCAAGCTCACGATGAAGTATCCGGCGATCTATCTGATGGGCGAAGGCGCGCGCGGTGAGATTCTTTCGATGGCGTTCGCCGGCGAAGGCCAGCACCAAGATGCCGGCGCGAAGGTCATTCACGCGGCGCCGAACACGACCTCGGTCGTCACGAACAAATCGGTAAGCGCGCACGGCGGCAAGACGACGTACCGCGGCCTTGTGGAAGTGCATCCGGGTGCCGTCGGCGCGAAGACGCGCGTGAAGTGCGATGCGATCATCATGGACGACGAGTCGGAAAGCGACACCAAGCCGACCATGAAGATCCACGAGCAGCGCTCGACGGTCGAGCACGAAGCCAGCGTCAGCAAAATCGGCGAAGAGCAGCTCTTCTACGCGATGAGCCGCGGGCTGAGCGAAGCGGATGCAACGGCGATGATCGTCAACGGGTTCTTCGACTTCTTCGTCAAGGAACTGCCGATGGAATACGCCGTCGAGCTCAACCGCCTCGTCAAAATGGAAATGGAAGGCTCAGTCGGCTAACGCCGCGCCGGGCTGTGAGTCACATCGGGGCCGCTTGTAAAAGGGCGGCCCCGATGCATTTCGGAATAGGCGCGCTATGGCGGATTATCCCGTAGCGAAAGCTAGCGATATTGCCGAGGGGACCACGCTTCGTGTGGTCGTGGACGGCATCGAAGTGCTGCTGTGCAGATGCGAAGGGCAGATCTTTGCGATCGAAGACGTGTGCACGCACGACGGCGCGCCGCTCGATCAAGGCGAACTGGAAGGCTGCCGCATCGTGTGTCCGCGTCACGGCGCGAATTTCGACGTGCGGACCGGTGAGGCGCTCACGCTGCCCGCGGTCATGCCGGTTGCGTCGTTCAAAGTCCGCATCGAAGGCGATGACGTCTTCGTCGATACGTAACGCGTGAGCACCGCGAGGCGGCGGCGTTTTCCGGGCGTGATAACACGCGTGCTGCTTCTCGTGCCGGTACTCATCGTGGCGGCGATTCTCTCGTACATCGTCTACGCCATTATGGGAATGCAAGCCGTCGCGCAAACTTCGGGAACGCTGCGTGCGCCGGGTCTGATAGCACCGGTACGCATTGCGCGGGACGTGCGCGACATTCCACACATCGTCGCTTCCAACGACCACGATTTGTTTTTCGGGCAAGGCTATGCCGAAGCGTCGGACCGCCTCTTCCAAATGGATCTGCTGCGGCGGTACGTGTACGGGCGGTTGTCGGAAGTACTCGGCGCTGCCGTTCTTCCCGCAGATGAAAACGCGCGCATTCCCGACATCAAGCACATCGTCGACGCGCAGTGGGCCGGTATGAGCGCGCATCAGCGTTCGGAAGTGCAGGCGTTTGCCGACGGCGTGAACGCGGCGATGAAGCAACAGCCGCTCCCGGCGGAGTTCCATCTGCTGCTTTACAAGCCGGAACCGTGGCGGCCGAAAGATTCACTTGCCGTCGGTATGGCGACCGTGCTCGATCTCATCGATCCGTGGGGGGACGTCGTCCGGCGCGACGCGGTAGCGAGATTGCACGATGCGCCCGCTATCACCGATCTCTATTCGATTACGGATCCGGCGTACGATGCGCCGATCGATCCCGGCCGCATCGCCCCGGTGCCGCCGCTGCCCTCACGCAACGCGCATCCCGCTGCGGCGGCGGTGCAAGCCTACCACGACCGCGGACCGGTCGGAAGTAACGAATTCGCGGTCGGCGCCGCGCGCAGCGAAACGGGACACGCGCTATTGGCAAACGATCCGCATCTGCGCTTGGCGATTCCGGGCATTTGGTACCTCATCGATCTGCGCAGTCCGTCGCTGCACGTAGCCGGCGGTTCGCTCGCGGGTACGCCGGGCGTCATTCTCGGCCACAACGACGACATTGCATGGGGCTCGACGAACGGCACCGTTGCTACCGAAAGCGTGTACCGCGATCCCATCGCACACGCAAAGATCCGTACCGAGACTTTTCACGTGCGCTTCGGCGGCGACATCACGCAGAACTACTACAGCACCCGGCACGGATTCGTCGCGGAAACCGGTCAAAATACCGGCTTTGCCGTAGATTGGAACGGCGCGACTCAACCCAAAACGCCGCTCACTGCATTCGAAAGCCTCGATCGCGCGCACAGCATCGCGCAAGCGCTCACCTCGCTTCACACGTATCCCGGCCCGCCGCAAAACTTCGTCATTGCGGACCGAGGCGGTGAAGTGGCCTACCAACTCGCCGGACTGATTCCGGACGACCCGCTCTGGGGCTTGCGCGTACACGGCCCCGGCGATCCCGCAGCGCCGTTTGTTCCGTTCGGGCAGTTGCCGCGCATCGCGCCTTCGCGTAATGCGTTGGTGTACACGGCAAACAACCGGATGTACGGAAACGGTTACAAATACCGGCTCAGCCCGAATTTCGCGCCGCCTTATCGCGCCCGGCGCATTCAACAACTGCTTTACAGCAAGCCGCGTTTGAACGCAAACGACTTGGCCGCGTTCCAGCAAGATACGTTATCGTTTCCCGAGCGGGACATCGCACGCGCGGCGGTGGCTGCGGTTAAACGCGGCGGCTTGCAAAATGACCGCGCGCTGCAGCCGTACGTTCGCGCACTCGCGCAGTGGGACGGGCGTTTCGATCCCGATTCGCACGGTGCAGCCATCGCCTACGAGCTGCGCCGCGTCGCGGTGCAGAAACTCGCCGCATATAATGCCGGCAATTTACAGGAGATCTACCAGAGCAGCGCCGGCGGCGCCGATCTGGTCTTATTGGAGCGCGTGCTGCGCGAACGTCCAAAGGGCTGGTGGGCATCGAGCGACTACGACGGATTGCTCGTCGCATCGTTGCGCGGCGCGATTCAAACGCACGGCACCAAGATGTTTGAATCGTGGGGCCAATACGATCGAGTCACTGTGCGGCATCCACTTGCGATGCTAGGCTTCACGTTCTTGAACGGCGCCACGTTCCCGGGCGACGGCGACAGCTACGGCCTGCACGTGCAGACGTTCAATCATTCGCAAAGTTTCCGGGCCGTCTGGGACGTCGGCAACTGGGATGCCGGCGGCATCTCGATTCCGAGCGGTGAATCCGGCGAGCCCGCTTCCGGGCATTACACGGACCAAAGCAAAGCCTGGATCGAGCACCGCCTCGAGCCGCTTCCTTTTAGCGAAGGCGCCGTGCGCGCCGCGACACGCGCGACGCTTATGCTTACCCCCTAACTCTTTGCCGTTTGCCACCGCAGCGTGGCGATAGCCCGCCGGTTCATGCCTGCGCACCATGTCGTGTAGTACCGGCGATAGGCGTACGAGAGCACCGGTCCGGGTGACACCTGCCCACACGCGAGTGCGAGCTGTTTTTGAAAATCGGGACGCGTCGAGAGCGGAACCTTGTCGACAAAAAGCGCGCGCGAGGGATGGCGGCTGTCCGTAAACCAGCCCCGCGCTTCTTCTCCTTGCGCGTCGTAGCCGATGACGACCGGATCCAAACCTCCGTAAAAGTCGAGCAGCGATGAGAAGCCGTATCCATCCGTCATCACGACCGCATCGTGCTTTCGCGCGATACTGCGCACGTCGCGCGATAGCGGGCGGTACGTGAACATTTCGAACGGGCCGGCGTCACTTAAATGCACGCCCGCGTGGGAAACGGCGGCATAGAGCTCACGGGGAGCGATTCCGGCGGCGAAGATCAGTGCGCTCAGGACCGCGGCTGGAATCAGCGTCCAGGCAAGGCGCGTCCGGCTCGCGACGCCCAAACCGGCGCAAATCGAGATGAACGGCCCGATGAACCAATAGATCTCCACGCGTTCGTGCAATGCGAGCACGAAGAACAAAGCGCAGAGCGGAAGCGCCGTCCACGCAACGAGCGCGTAGCGCGGCCGGACGGCCGCAATTGTCGCCGCGACCCACAGCCCCGGCGAGAAGGCGAGCAATCCCAGCAGATACAGCGTGAGGGGCCGCGCGAACTGCACTTCGTCGCTGGGATGGCGCTGCAAGAATGCAAACGTAAACGAGATCCAGTCGTGATGCGCGTTCCAGATCAAGAACGGCGCATAGATCGCAAGCGCAATGACGATCGCAACGGGTAATCCGGCGCGCCAAACACGCCGGTTCGCCGGTACGGCCGCAGCCGCAACGATGCCCAGCAGCAGCGCCCACGAGAAAAAGCGTGCCATGAGTGCCGCGCCAAGCGCGATGCCGAGCAATGCAAACCAACGCCGCTGCGAACGATCGAACGCGAGCGCCGCGAAATACATGGAGCACGCCCACGCCAGCGCGTACGGACCATCCGGCGACGCTATGCCGAACGCCACGATCATCATTGGCGCAAGCGTGACGGCGAGCGCGGCAAACGCACCGGCGCGGCGGTCGCGCGCAAAAATCGTTGCAGCGCCGCCGGTAGCGAGCGCCGTGCCCAGTCCGCAAAGCACGAACGCAAGCCGCACCGCGAACGGCGTGCGCGCGATCCACGCAAATGCCGCAATCGCAAAGGCAACCGCGGGCGGATGATCGGCGTATCCCGCTGCCAGCCGGCAACTCCATTCCCAGTAGTACGCTTCATCTCCCGTTAGCGGCAGCGATGCGGCAAACGCCAAACGAAGCGCGGTCACGGCAATGACGGTGCTCCACGCAAGCACGACGACGCGAGGGCGGGATGAAAGCATTGTGAGCATCCTTTCATCCCTCCAGCAGCGCTTGCATCTCACGCAAGTGCCTTTTAAATGCGGTGCGGCCCGTTTCGGTGAGACTGTAGCGCGTCTGCGGCCGGCGGTTTACGAACGTCTTTTCTTCTGCCACATAACCGCCCTCGACCAATTTTGCAAGATGAGCGCCTAGATTGCCGTTCGTGGTTTGCGTCGCGCGCTGCAATTCGCTGAACGAAACGGATTCGCTCGCCAATAACTCCGCGATGACGCCGAGGCGGATCTTCGAGAGCAGCAGATCGTCCATGTACCGGGCTCCTAGCCAAGTCTGTTAAACAGACTACTCTGCCTAGCATACGGGCCGGGACGGGCCGGGTCAAGCGCGGTTGATGAAGGCCTTTCCGTTTGACACGCCGCCCGGGCGTCTGATAATCTTCCAAAGTTATGTACGCGATCATCGAGACCGGCGGAAAGCAGCTGAAAGTCGCCGAGGGCGACGTCATTAAGACCGACCTTCTGGAAAGCGAAGTGGGTTCGGACGTTACGTTCGACCGCGTCGTGCTCGCCAGCAGCGGCGGCGACTCCGTCACGGTCGGATCTCCGCTCGTGAGCGGCGCCTCGGTCACCGGCACGGTTCTGCGCCAGGACAAAGACAAGAAGATTCTCGTCTTCAAGTACAAGCCCAAGAAGCGCGTCCGCAAGCTGATCGGCCACCGTCAGCGTTTCGCTCAGGTGAAGATCACCAAGATCCAGCTCCCGTAAGGCCTCGTGCTGGAGGTCGTCTTTCGCAGGGACAGCCGGGAACGGCTGTCCTCTGTTTTTGCGTCCGGGCACGTGGAGATGGCGGAAACCAGCTCGGACGAATTCTCGCTGGTCTGCGCCGCCGTTTCGGGAATCTTGCAAGCCGCGCGCCTGGGGCTCGAAGCCCACGTGAAACTGCCGCTGGACGTGGAGCAACGCTCCGGTAACCTGGCGATGCGCTGGCCGTCCCGGGCCCGCGAGGACGAACGGGTCGAGGCCATCGTCGAGACCGCCCGCTTGGCGGTCGCCCAGATCGCCTCCCAGTATCCCCAGCACGTGCGGGTGAAAGACGAAGCGGAACCGTAACGCGATCAAACGGGTAAGATACTCGCCTAAGCAACATTTGGAGGAGCTATGTCAGAGACGTTCCGCTCGACGCCGTCGGAGCAGTGGTCCGGCAGCAACGGTTATAAGGGCACGTACGCGGAAAATGCCGGCGTGAGCTACGAAAATACCGAGAACACCGGCAGCAACGAAGCCGGCAAAGCGCTCCTCGTCGGCGTGCTGGGCGGATTACTTTCCGCCGCCGGATACCTGGTTTATCAGCGTCTGCCCGAAGATCAAAAAGATCGCCTGCAGCAGCAAGCCAAAACCATGCTGCAGCAGCGCATCAACGAAATCCGCCAGAACTTTAATATTTAGGTTATTGGGCCCGGTTTTTCGGGCTCGGACTCCGGCTCGGGCTCTAACGGCTCGGG
>JAICWY010000117.1 GCA_025934645.1 Vulcanimicrobiia bacterium | reverse complement strand
GTCCGCGGTACGTTTTCTCGCGCGGCCGCATGGTGGCCGACGGCAATACCTTCACCGGCGAACGCGGCGCCGGAAAATTTCAAAAGAGCGCGCGCTTCTATCCGGTAGCGTTATAAGGAGTATTCGTGGACAGCAAGGTGACGATTGGGCTCATTCAGGCGCATCACGACACGGACGGCGCCGAGCCGGTGGAAGTGCACAAAAAGAACGCCATCGACAAGCACGTGCGAATGATTCGCGAGGCCAAGCAACGCGGCGCGCAGATCGTGTGTTTGCAAGAACTGTTCTACGGACCGTACTTCTGCACGGAGCAAACTACCAAATGGTATAGCGCCGTCGAGTCGATCCCGGACGGTCCAACGACCAAGCTGATGCAAGACCTTGCAAAAGAACTCGGCATCGTGCTGGTCGTGCCGATCTACGAAGAAGAGTTCGCGGGCGTATACTACAACACGGCAGCCGTCATCGACGCCGACGGCACGTATCTCGGAAAGTACCGCAAGCACCACATTCCGCAGGTGCAAGCCGGCCCCGCCGGGTGCGGATTCTGGGAGAAATATTATTTCCGTCCCGGCAATCTCGGCTTCCCGGTTTTCGAGACGGCGTTCGCAAAAGTCGGCGTGTACATTTGCTACGACCGCCACTTCCCCGAGGGCGCGCGCATGCTGGGCTTGCACGGCGCGGAGATCGTGTTCAATCCGTCGGCGACGGTTGCGGGTTTATCGGAGTATCTTTGGAAACTCGAGCAGCCCGCGCACGCGGTTGCGAACGGGTACTACGTCGGCGCGATCAACCGCGTCGGCATAGAGACGCCCTGGAACATGGGTGAATTCTACGGCCAATCGTACCTGGTCGATCCGCGTGGACAAATGGTGGCGGTCGGGAGCCGCGATCGCGACGAGGTCGTCATCGGCACCATGGACCGCAACACCATTACGGAAGTCCGCAACACCTGGCAATTTTTCCGCGACCGGCGCCCGGAAACGTACGACGATCTCGTGGAGGTATAAGCGGATGCAAGCGGACGTTACACAAGTTCGCAGCGGCGACGTCATCGTGCTCACCGGACGCGCCGAGAGCGCGGTCGCGCAGAACGACTCGATGTGGAACGACGATCTGCGTCCCTGCACGCTCGCCGAACACTCGTGGCCCGGTGCAAAATTCGCCGCGCTCTGGATCGGCATGTGTTTGTGCTTGCCGACCTATTCGCTCGCGAGCGGCATGATCGCGCTTGGTATGAACTGGTGGGAATCGGTCGTTACCGTCTTTGTAGGAAGCGCGATCGTGCTGGGCGCCATTCTGCTCGTCTCGCATGCCGGAACGAAATACGGGATTCCGTACCCGGTATTCGCGCGGCTGTGGTTCGGCACGCGGGGCGCGCACATACCGGCTCTCGCGCGTGCCGTCATCGCCGCGGGCTGGTTCGGCATCAACTCGTGGTTCGGCGGTCAAGCGCTGGACGCGATTCTGGTGCGCATCGTTCCGGTATGGCCTACTCTTGGGGCGCATGTAGCTATCGCGTTCGCAATCTTTTGGGCCATCAACGTTGCGATTGCGATGCGCGGACCGCAAGCCATCGGGCGGCTCGCGCAGATCGCCGCACCAACGCTCGCACTCGGCGCGGTTGCGCTGCTCGTGTGGGCCGCGAAGAGCGCGGGCGGCTTCGGCCCGATGCTCGCGACGCCGGCAAAGATTCACGGTCCCGCGTTCTGGGCGGCGTTTTATCCCTCGGTCGTGGGCGTGATTTCATTTTGGGCCACAATGGCGCTGAACATTCCCGACTACACGCGCTACGCGCGATCGCAGCGCGGTCAAACGATCGGGCAGACGCTCGCGATGCCGCTCACGATGGCCGCGTTCTCGTTCGTCGGCATCGCGGTCACCTCTGCGACTGTTCTGCTCTTTGGAACGGCGCTGTGGAATCCGGTCGATCTGATCCTGAAATTCCCGACCGCGGTCGTCATCATCGCCGGCATCATTGTGATTCTCTCCTCGGTGACTATCAACGTAGGCGCGAACGTCATGGCGCCGGCGCGCGCATTCGAAAACTTGTGGCCGCGGCGCATCACGTTTGCGATCGGCGCGCTTATCACCGGACTGCTCAGCGTTGCGATGCAGCCGTGGTACGTGCTCGCGACGTTCGCCACGTACATCTTCACGTGGCTCGGCACGTACGGCGCGATGCTCGGTGCATTCGACGGCATCGCGATCTCCGATTACTGGCTCGTGCGCAAACGCCGGCTCGACCTCGCGGAGCTCTATCGCCCTGCCGGCATGTACTCGTATGCGAAGGGCGTGAATATGCGCGCGGTGATCGCGCTGCTGATCGGGTGGGGCGTCGCACTGCTTGGTCTTGCGCTTCCCGCGCTGCGCTTTTTGTGGAGCGGCGGCTGGTTCTTCAGCCTGATCGGCGGATTACTGGCATATTGGATGCTGATGCGCGGTGAACGCTCGGTGATCGGCGAAGAACGTTTCGACGCGATCACGCGCGACGAGAGGCCGGTGCAAGAGCCGGCGCCAACCCTACTTCCGACGGAGGCTCGACCGTGAAACTGCTCAAGAATAACACCAAACGCGCGCAAGATCACTTGTTCGCCGCTCAGACGACCTACTACGAACAGCCGCTCACGCTCGTCGACGGACAAGGCACGCGCGTTCGCGACGATAACGGCACCGAGTATCTCGACGGATTCGCCGGCATCGCCACCAACACGCTCGGGTACGGCGACAACGAAGTCGCGCAAGCGGTCGCGGAGCAAGCCAAAAAATTAACCCACGTCTCTACGCTCTATCTCACCGAAGAGATGCTGGATCTGGCTGAAAGAGTGGCGGAAGTCGCGCCCGACGGCATGACGAAGAGCTTCTTCTCGAACTCCGGATCGGAAGCGAACGAAATGGCGACGCTCGTCGCGCGTGTCGCGAAAGGCTCGCCGGACTTCTTGGCGCTCGAACAGGCCTATCACGGCCGCACGGTCTACACGGTCGCACTTGCGGGACAGAGCAACTGGCGCAACTTCGCCGCCGAGTATCCGCACGTCGCGTTCGTGCCGAGTCCGTATTGCTACCGCTGTCCGCTCGGCATGGAGCCAACCTCTTGCGGAACTGCGTGCGCCAAAGCCGCCAAGCGCGTCATCGAAACGCAAACGAACGGCAAGCCGTCCGCGATGATTGCGGAGACGGTGGCCGGCGTCGGCGGCATCATCACCCCGCCGCCCGAGTACTTCAAAGTGCTGCAAGAAACGCTCAAACCGTTCGGCACGCTGCTGATCGCCGACGAAGTGCAGGCGGGCTGGGGACGTCTGGGCGACGGCATGATCGGCATGGTCTCGACGTACGGCGTCGTTCCCGACATCATCACCTCGGCGAAAGGCTTGGCCTCCGGTTTGCCGATCGGCATTACGGTTACACGGCCCGAGCTCGCCGATATTTTCAAAGGCCCGCACATCAACACGTTCGGCGGGAACCCGCTCTCCAGCCGCGCCGCAAAAGTGACGATCGACGTCATCGAAAAGCGCGACCTCATCGCAAATGCCAAACGGCAAGGCGAGACGCTGATGGGCGGCCTGCGCGAATTGCAGCAGCGCTATCCACTGATCGGCGACGTACGCGGGCACGGCTTGATGATCGGCGTGGAACTCGTGAAAGACCGCACGACCAAAGAATACGCGCCGGCCGAAGCGACGCGTCTGCTCGAGGAGATGCGCAAACGCCACGTTCTCATCGGCAAAGGCGGCCGGTACGGCAACGTCATCCGCATACAACCGCCGCTGATCTTCAGCGATGGCGACAGCCGCGAATTCCTCAAGGCATTCGAAGCCTCTCTTGCCGCCCTTGCGTAGGGCGTTTCTCGCAGTAGTTTTCGCGTTGTGCGCCACGGGCGCCGCGTCGGCACAACCCGATGCGGCGCTCGAAGCGCAGCTGCGCGCGCAGACCGCGAACTACGCCGGAAAAGTCGCGCTGTATGCGACCGATCTTCGCAGCGGAAAAACGGTCGCCTTAAATGCCGACACACCGGTGCCGACGGCATCGGTCATCAAACTCACCGTGTTGTTCGAAGCGCTGAAACAGATCGAAGCCGGGCAAGCGCAGTTTTCCGATCCGCTTACGCTGACCAAAGCCAATCAGGTCGAAGGCTCCGGCGTGCTGGAACTCTTCGACACGCCGCAAACGCTTACGCTTAAAGATGCGCTCACCCTAATGGTCGTGCTGAGCGATAATACGGCGACGAACCTTGCCATCGACAAGCTCGGCTTGCAGAACATCGACGCGCGCATTCAGTGGATGGGTCTGCACGATACGTGGCTTTACAAGAAAGTCTTCATGCCGGCGGTCCCGCCGGTGCCGGCCGATCAGCCGCAATTCGGCCTCGGTAAAACGACGGCGCGCGAGATGGC
>JAICWY010000091.1 GCA_025934645.1 Vulcanimicrobiia bacterium | reverse complement strand
CGACGGCGTCGCGCGCGGTGAGCATCAGCATGGGCGTTTGCACGCCCTGAGCGCGCGCCGCGGACGCGATCTGAAACCCGTCGCGCACGGGCAGTACGATATCGACGATCGCCGCATCGTACGTCTGGCGCAGCAGATGATCCAAGCCTTGCTCGCCGTCGTGCGCCACGTCTACCGCATACTTGCGGCGTTCCAGCATCGTTCGCACGGCGGCGGCAACCGAGGCGTTATCCTCGATCACCAGTATCCGCATGGTCTTAGAGATTCGGCGGCCACGGCGCCGCTACCGTTATCGCCGCGCCGAAATGCCCGGTTCCGCCGATGTTCTGGACTTGCTGCAAGATCAGGCGGGTGTGGGGCGTGAACATCCACGCGCCGTAGTACACCATGTCGCGGGTGAGGAACGGCGTAGCCTGCGCGTCGTAGCGCATTCCCACGTAGAAGTGCGGCGTCGGATAGAACTTCAGGCGCGCGTATCCCCCGCTGCTGCCCAGGAGCGTGCCAAAGCCGTCGGCGTTCAAGTCATTCCCCCACCACTGCTCGGCTTGCAGCTCCAGCTTGCGGTCCTGCGCGCGGAGAAGCAGCCCTTCACGATGGTAGGTGTCCGCGAAACCCGCACGCGCGGCCGGCACGATCCATCGCTGTCCGGCCAAAAATTCAGCCCCTACATCCACACCCGCGGCAGCCGGCGCGCGCAAGAACAGCCCGACTTCCGGCGCGTTCGCCCAGGTCGTCTCGCCCGTCGATACCGGTTTGCCGCCGTACGCCGAACCTTTGAACTCGCCGCTCGAGATCGTAAGGTCGCCGGTTACGGCGCCTGCGGTGCGTTCGAGTTGGAAGCCCCAACGCGGCGCGGAAAGCGCGAGATCGTTCAGTCCCACGTGCGTGCCGTAATACCCGTATTGCTGCAGATCGTCCAAACGCTGTCCGGGCGACTGCGCGAGCGGCAATTCGAACAGGCCGGCGCGGTAGAGCGAACGGGTGTGTTGGTTGTACGTCGCAAGATACCCCAAGTACAATCCGCCCGGCCCACCGTCGGCGCCCAAATTGTAATGGACGAACGTGCTGATCTTGCCGATGTCGGCATTGCCCAAAATCACGCCGCCTTGTTCGAAGCGCTTGTTGCCCGACGCGGGCGAAATTTCGTATTCGAGTTGGTAGCGGATCGCGGCGATCGTCGTACCGTGTTTGGGAGCGGCCAATTGATAGCCGTGCGCGCGGAATTCTCTGCCGAAGGCGTTCAGTTCGGGCAGCACCGAGTGGCACGCTTCGCACTGCAGATGATAGCGCTGCGCGAAGATCGGAATCGCTTCCGCGGGCGCGCACATTTGCCACAGCGCAAATGCGTAGAACGCAAGCGCGACGGCGAGATACACACATCTATTGCGCAACGATCACACCTCGCATGGGCGCCCCGTAATGATAGAAACAGCCGTACAAATAGGTTCCGGCACGATCGACGGTAAGGATCTGAGAGCTCGCCCCCGCGGACATCGTGCCGCTGGTCCACGAGCCGGAAATCGCGCTGCCCTTTTGCGTTAGCGCGCTCGCATCGAACACCGAACCCGCGGGAAACGATGTGGCGTTTGGTATCAGCGTTGCCGTGTGCGCGAAGCCGTCGCTGTTGGTGAAACGGATCGCGCTGCCCACCGGAACCGTCGTGATTGCCGGAGCGTAGCCGGCGGACGTGCCTTGCGGCGTTTGCGTAGGCGCGTGCTGGGTGAGATTGACGTCAATCGTCGTCACTGCACCGCCGCCCGACGAGCCGCCTTGCGCGGGCATTGCGCCCGGCGTGCACGCGCACAGCAACAGCGCACATGCGAATGCGAACCGTTTCACCGCTCGCGCTCCACGATGTCCGATGCCAAGGCGGTCGACGCCAATAAGCGTTCGCGCACGCGGCCGCGCGCGTCCACCAGATACACGAAGGTAGAATGGGTTTCTGCATAGCCGTGCGGTCCTTGCCGCGCAATCACGCCGAACGCGTTCATCACGCGGTGCACGCCGGCGATACTTCCGCTCGCGAAGAGCCACGCGCGCGGGTCGGCATCGAAGCGCCGCGCAAGATCGCGCATCACCACGGGCGAATCGTGTTCCGGATCCAGCGTTACCGTCAGCATGCGTACTTTCGCGTGCCGCGCACGCAGCTGCTGTGCGGCCTGCGCGAACTGCGCATTTACCAGCGGGCACGCGTCCGTGCAGTGCGCAGCGACGAAGGCTACGACCAGCGGCGTGCCGCGCAGCGAATCAAATGCGAAATGCTTTCCGGTCTGATCGATCAGCTGCGGCTGCGGCAAGAGCGCCGCGAGCAGCAGCGCCGCGAGATGAAGCATCATTCCTCAAGCCTAAGCTCAAGGCATGAAAAAATCGTGAAAAAGTCTTAAGGAGCGTGAATGGCGTCGCGCATCGAGAGCGCCAGGTTCTGCAGCGCGGGATCGCCCGCGGCATCGCGCATCGCACGGTCGAAAGCGGCGCGCGCCTCGGGACGTTTTCCCTCACGCAACAACACCGTGCCGAGCGCGAAGCGCGCGCGCGCATAATTCGGAACTAATTCGAGTGCAAGGCCGAATTCGTGTTCCGCCGACGGATAGTGCCCCAGCTTCACTTGCGAGAGTCCGAAATCGTAATGTGCGACGGCGTATTGCGGATCGTTCTGCAGCAGCTTGCCGAAGTCGGCTTGCGCCGCCGCGGCGTCCCCGCTCTGCAAGGCCACGATGCCGTGCGAATACAGGCTGCGCGCCGAATCCGGAGCGGCTTGCAAAAACCGGTCTGCGGCGGCTTTTGCATCGCGCAGATCGTGCCGCCGCAAATCGACCGCGATTAAATTCGCCATGGCCGCCAGGAAGCCGGGATCGCCTGCAATGGCCGATGTGAACGCGCGCGCCGCATCGTCAAGGCGGTTTTGATTCGCGTAAGCAATCCCTAGGTCGTAGTAGGCCGTTGAAAACTGTGGTTCCGATGGACGAAGCTGAATGATGCGTTCGAATTCCGCGGCGGCGGCGTTCCAATCTTCCCGCTGCTCCGCATCGAGTCCGATGCGGAAACGCTCGTGCACTTCACGGCGCCGGGCGGCTTCGCGCAGTGCGGGCGCCGAAGTCGTGCGCGGCTGCGGTTGCCCCGGCACGGGGTACGTCTGCGCGAATGCGCCGGCGGCGCACGCTGCAGAGATACCCACGAGCGTGAAGACGGTGAGACGGACCCGCATCTACGGCCGGGTGTCGGCGACGGGAAGTTCGGCCTGCTGCGCCTTCTTGGCCATGGCCGCCTGTTCGGGCTTGCATGCCCAACCGGTGCGCCCCGCTTCGGTGATCGGTCCAAGCATCGCGGGCGCGGAAGACGGTTGGAGGGCGCCTTCCAGCATCGCCTCCACAGAGGCGGCGCCCGCAAAGCCCACGCCAAGCCCGAAGGCGGCGGAGGCCACCAGAGCGGCAAAGAGCAAGGGGCGCAGTACACGGAATGACATTACCTTTAGTATAACCGAACCTGTGAAGAATCCGTGAAACGCTTGGCCGCATTCCTCGCCGTTCCGTTTCTGCTGGCAGCTGCGCCCACGGCGTTGGTGACGGGTGCCGTGCGCGATCAATACGGCGAACCGGTGCAAGGAGCGCTCGTCACAGCGCAGGGCGCGCGAGCAACCACCGATGCCGACGGCACCTTTGCGCTACGGATCGACGGCGCGTCAAGCGTTCAAATCAGCTGTACGTATTGCGCTACAACCGCGGCGAACGTTGCATCCGACGGAACCGTGATCGCGATCGTGCGGCGTTACGACGCGCTGCGTTCCAACTCGCCATCCGCCCGCGACCTTGCGTCCCTGCCGTACGCTCACGCCGAATCCGCGATTGCATTGCGTCCCTTTACGCTGCTCAACGATAGCGCCGGCGTTATTCCGGGCCCGCGAATCTCCACGTACGGCGCGTCCGCGCTCGGAGGTTTGCTGATCGACGACGGCATTCCGCAGTACGACATCGCCGCGGGCGTGACGGCGTGGCGCGCGTTGCCGGGTTTCGTTATCAAAAGCGCGGACGTACGCGATCCCGGGAGTGCATTCCGGTACGGCGACATGGCCGGCGGCGGAACGTTCGCGGTAGACACGCAGACCGCCGATCGCGCGAGCGCTACGGCGCTCGGCGGAAGCGAAAACGCGATCGGCGCCGCGGGAGCCTTTTCATACGCATCGTACAATCTCGCCGTCTCCGGAAATGCGAACGAGAACCGCGCGCGCGCCGATGCGTCGGCGGAGGTGCCGCTCGGCGAGGATCGGCTCTCGCTTGGCGCGATCGCGGCCCGCGACGGTTTTGCGCCGGAGAATGCCGGCAGCATTTCCGAGTCCGCGCTCGGCGTGCGCGCGCTCTTTCAAAGCGCCGGTCCGGCGCACGCATATGCGGGCGTCATCGCAGACCGCAGCGGATACGGAATAGCCACGTCGGGCGGTTTGCCGGTCGAAGGGTTTTGGGGCGACTTGAGCGCGCAAGCCGGCGTGTCGACGAGCACGCCGATCCGGCTGTTCGCGAATATCGGCGCGCGCGAATCCAGCGCCTATTACGACGCTTCCGCGCTGGGCGTCGCGCGCGTCGCCGGAACAGTCGCGCAGACGCAAGCCACGATTGGCGTGCAGCGAAGCGGCGGCCGCTATTCGTACGAGGCCGGCATGAGCGCGTTTTCCATTGGGTACGCCGGCGGCATACTCGGCGTATCGCATCCGATGTCGGCTACGCTTCTCACACCGTCCCTCAGCGGATCGTACGCGTTCGATTCACATTGGTCGTACGCGCTATCCGCGGGTGAAGCGTTCCGTTTGCCGTCGCTCCTCGAAGCCTATGCGAACGGAAAGGTCGACCCGGATCTGTCACTCGATCAGTACGGTTCCCTCGTCCAAACGCTCTCGTACACCGACTCACAACGGTTTCGCGCATCGTTTTTCGCGATGAGCGAGCGCGTCTCCAATTTGGACGAAGGCACGGTGCACAGCGAAGGCATGCAGGCTGAATGGCAGATCGCGCCGGCCCTTTCGCTGCGCGCATGGACGATGCACGTGAACGACGACACGCAACCGGAGTATCCGATCGTGCGCTTCGGCCACACCCCGCAGCCTTCAACGGTAGGCTCCGTGTGGCTGACCTACGACATGGCCGGCGGGATGCGCATCGATGCAATTTACCGGCGCGACCTGATCGATTACGCGCCCGACGGGCACTTCGATACGGCTGTTTCCGGCCCGGTAAACGGCGCGCTCAGGTGGTTTGCTTCATCGGAACGCCTGCACCGAAGCCGCTCCTTCGCAGCCGGTTTGAAGATCGACGTTCCGTAACCGCTTCAGAAATTTTTCATCCGGACCGAGACAATGCAAAGAGACGCCCGCGAATGGAGGCAATTAGTGGGGGAAAAAGTTCGAATTGTTCCGACAGCCGACGGATCGTATATGATCAGCGGCGGCGAATTCGAAGTCGTATGGCCGAGCGGAAAAGTGCTGACCACACGATCCGTTACGTACCTGTGCCGCTGCGGCTTATCCAAAGACAAGCCGTTCTGCGACATGAGCCACAAGAACGGCTTTAAATCACGGGAGGGCGACGAGACCGCCCATTAGGATCAGTATCCCGCGGCAAGTCCCGAGGGGTGGCGGCGATCGGTGCCGCCGTATCGCACGCCGCTCTGCGGATCGACCAGCACGGCCTGCGCCGATCCCCACGAATGGATCTCCCTGAACGTGTATCCCATGCCGCGCAGCGTCTCCATCGTGGAAGCGCTCAGCGCGCCCGGTTCGTATTGCACTTCATCCGGCAGCCATTGCATGTGAATGCGCGGCGCGTTCACGGCTTGCTGGACGTTCATGCCGTAATCCACGACGTTTTGAATCGTCGAGAGCGCGATGGTGATGATGCGCGAACCGCCCGGGCTGCCGGTCACCATGAAGAGTTGGCCGTTCTTGGTGAGGATCGTCGGCGTCATCGACGAGAGCGGGCGTTTCCCCGGCTCGATGTCGTTGCGCACGCCTTGCACCAAACCGAACATGTTCGGCACACCCGGTTTGCTGGTGAAGTCGTCCATCTCGTCGTTTAAGAAGAATCCGGTGTTGCCCGCGATAACGCCGGCGCCGAACAAATCATTGATCGTGAACGTTACCGCCACCGCGTTCCCCCAGCGGTCGACGATTGAGAAATGTGTCGTATCGGCATTCTCGTGCGCGAGCGGACCTAGTCCCGGCTTTACGTCGACCGACGGCGTCGCCTTACCGGCGGAGATTTCGCCTCGTAATTTTGCTTCGTATTCCGGCGAGAGCAGTTGCGCGACGGGATTTCGCACGAATGCGGGGTCGGCCAAATACGTATTGCGGTCCGCGTACGTGCGGCGCTCCGCTTCGACCACGTAATGCACGCTTTTTACCGAATGCCAGCCCCATTGCCCCAGCGGAAAACCGGACGTGACGCCGAGCGTTTCGCAAAGCGTCGTGCCGCCCGAGCTCGGCGGCGGGGCCGAGGCGATCGTATAGCCGCGATACGTGCAGTGCAGCGGTGCGCGCTCGTCGACGGTGTACTTCGAAAAATCGTCGAGCGTGAGTATGCCGCCGTTTCGCTGCGATGCCGCTACCACTTCGCGCGCGATAGGCCCGCGGTAGAAGGCTTGCGCGCCGTCTTTTGCGATGAGTGCGAGCGTGGCGCCAAGCTGCGGCTGCGCGAGCACGCTGCCGCTTTGCGGCAAAGTGCCGTTGCGCATGAAAATTGAGCGGATGTTGGGCTGTTTTGCAAACGTATATGCGCCGCTATCGCCTTCGGATTGCGAGGCCGCAAAAATCGCCGCATCACCCGGTTCGACGGTGAAGCCGCGATCCGCAAGCGCGATCGCCGGCGCCATGAGCACCGCTCGCGGCAAGGTGCCGAATTCCGCGCGGGCGCGTTCCATGCCCATCACGGTTCCGGGCACGCCGACGGCAAGATAGCCTTTCGTGCTCGCGCCCGGAATTACGTTGCCCTTCGCATCCAGATACATGTGCGGGTTCGCGCGCAGCGGCGCTTTTTCACGAAAGTCGATGAAGCGTTCGCGGCCGTCGTGCATGCGCACCAGCATGAACCCGCCGCCGCCGATGTTGCCGCAGCACGGATCCACCACCGCCAGCGCGTACGCAACGGCAACTGCGGCATCGACCGCGTTTCCGCCGCGCTCGAGAATCCGCAAGCCGGCTTGTGTGGCGTAGTGCTGTTCGGTCGCGATCATCGCATGCGGCGCGCGCGCGGGCGGGGCGCTGTGCCATTCGGGCGCGGTCGGGGGTGTAGCGGCCAACAGTGCGGCGGCGCAAAGCAGAGCGGGCAAACGTGCGTACATAACGCATCTCTTCGCGCTTAGTGCAAGCGGATCACTTTCGCGACAGTGCCATAATCTTGCCGTGCTACGCTTGCGAAACGGGTTTCCCACAAACGGGAGGATTGACGTATGCAGAGCACTACCGGAACCATATTCGGAAAGAAATCTTTCGATGCGGCCGATGAAGTGCGCACGTTCGCGCACGGTCATCTGGACGTCGTCACGGTCTCGGGCCACACCATCGGGCGCGCAACGTTCGAGCCGGGTTGGAAGTGGTCGGAGTCGATCAAGCCCATCGCGCAGACGGATCTGTGCGAAACCGAGCATCTAGGCTGCGTCACCAGCGGCCGCATGCGCGTGCGCATGCAGGACGGCACGGAAACGGAGTACGGCCCGGGCGACGCGATGTATCTAACGCCCGGACACGACGCATGGGTCGTCGGCACGGAGCCGTGCGTTGCGTACGACTTCATCGGTTTCAAGGATTACGCGAAGAAATAGCGGCCGGATCGTGTGCTAAACGGAGCCCTTGCTAAGCAGGGGCTCCTTCCTTTTTTATTGCGCCTTCCAGGGCATTGCAGCGGCGTTCCCGAACCCGCCTCGGTTCATATTAACGAATAATACTAGGAGAAAATGTGCCTGAGTCCGTCTCATTAGAGATCGGCGGGCGCACGATGGTCATTGAAACCGGCGAACTCGCGAAGCAAGCAAACGGCTCCGCGTTAGTCCGCTATGGCGACCAAAATGTCGTGCTCTGCGCCGT